>JAPSGP010000018.1 GCA_031177445.1 Acidimicrobiia bacterium | reverse complement strand
AGCGCGGTCCGTCGCTCACGTGCTACCCGGCGCGTTCGTGATCGGTGGGTCGCTCGCGCCTCGTTGAGCACCGCGCGATAGAGGTAGGCACGGCGGTGCACCACAGTGGGCCATGTTGAGGAAGTGAACGCTCGAAGCACGGCAGCCGAGAGAAGGTCCGGTGCGTCGGTCGGTCCGGCGAGGAAGGTTGCGAATCGAATGAGCTCTTCGGCGTACTTCTCGTAGACCTCGGCGTCCTGCTCCACCGCTCATACGATGCCGCGGAGGCAGCTCCCGGGTGACACCTACGCGGTGGTCGTCACGGGTCGGTGCCGTTGTTGCTCCATCGACACCGAGATATGTCGTGAATCGAGCAACAGGACGCTCGACGCGCTGTTTCGGCCGACGGTTGCTGTGACGACTGTCAGCTCAGAGCGTTCGGCACCGGCTCGCCCGCGCGCTCCATGCACTGCACGTCGAAGTAGATCGGCAACAGGTGCTTCACGTAGAAGGCGTGCGTGACGAGGTCGCCGGTGACGAGATCCTCGTACTCCTGGATCTTCACCCGGTCATCCTTCTCCTGGTATCGCTTCACCTTCTCGAGCTTCTCGTCGACTTCGGCGCGCTTGCTGAACAGCAGCCCGAGGTGGTCGTAGCCGGGCGAGCTCATCGGCTTCCCGCTCTCGGCCAGCAGGATGAACTGCTCGGCACCTTCGAGCAGCAGGATGTGGCACAACTGGCCGACGACCTCCGTGTCGACGCCCTGCCAGCCGAAGACGTCGCCGTAGAAGGCATCGACCTCGGCGCGGAAGTCGGAGGTCAACGTCCCGCGCGGGAAGGTGAGCTCCATGTGGTTGAAGCGCATGGTGGCCATCAATTGCCTCCTTCGGGGGATCGCTACGACGATCGTAAACGGACGCGTAGCGAAGCGGCCAGACCGATGGTCCCGAGCGTGACTCGAACGTCGTGCCACCGCCGCCAGCGCTCGAGCAGCTCGACAGTCTCCATGTCGCCGAGGTCAGGAGCGACGAACCGCGCGTTCATGGGTTCGTTGACGGCGGCGGTGATGCCGACCACACCGGCGGTCGCCGCCAGCGCGGTCGTCTTGGAGGGACTTCGGGGTGACATGACGGCATCCGCAGCGCTGGTCGCCAGCGCGGCGGCGCCGAACGGCACCATCACTGATCGCACACGCGAGCCGTGCTGTGCGAACCAGCTCCGGAACTCGGACGGCGGCATCCGTCGCCAGAACGGCAGCAGCACGAAGCGCACGAGGATCATGCCGCCCGTGAGCCCGCCGAGCGACGCGAGAGCGACACTGTGCACGCGCGATCGCATTCGCTGCCGACTATACGGGGACGCCCAGCAACTGCCGGGCGTTCCGTTCGAGGATCGCGGCCTTGTCGGCAGCGCTGAGGGACGAGTCGACGATCTGCGGCAGCAGGTGGCTGATCCGACGCCCGACGGGGTGTGAGTAGAGGTCCGTGCCGAACACCACCCGTGCCGCGCCGAAGCGCACCGCGAACTCCTCGATGAAGTCGAAGTTGTAGCTCAGGCTCGTGTCGAAGACGATGTTCGGTGCCACGTCGGCGACGAAGAAGCACTCGCGCGTGGCCTCGTAGCCACCGAAGGCGTCGAGCGCCAGGATCGTGAGATCGGGCAGCGCCCGCGCGATCGACGCCAGCTTCCACAGCGCTTCCTCGGGCGTGTCGTCCATGGCGTGGATGATCGGGACGAGGCCGAGCTCGCCCATGCGCTCCAGGTACCGCAGCACCCACTGGCTGTCCATCGAGACGCCCTGGAATCGGGTGTGGAAGCTGATCGCGACCAGGCCGAGGTCGCTCGCCACCCGCTCGAGCTCGTCCAGCCCGAGCGCACCGTCGCGGGGCTCGACGATGCCGCAGGCGGCCGGGAACCGATCGGGGGTGCGATCGCGGTAAGCGGCGATGTGATCGTTGACCCGGCGCGTGTCGGCGATCCCGTTCGGCCGCAGATACCCGTGTCCTGGGATCACCAGCGCTTGGCGCACCCCGCCCCCGTCCATGATCCGCAGCCGCTCCCGCAGCTCGACCGAGGCGAATTCCGCCTCGGCGTCCCCACCACCAGTGGACACGTCGGCGAGCTCACCGCCGAGCGCGTCGAAGGCCCGCCCGACGTGATGGTGCACGTCGAACACGTCGAAGCCGGCCGCGGGCCCGCTCACCGGATCCTCATTATGACGGCCGCAACCTCGCCGGTGCCGTCCTCGGTCGGCACCCGTGCGGTCATCGGAGCTGGGGCCAAAGGCGCAAGGCGTTGTCGCCCAGGAAGGCTCGCTGCTCGTCGCCGGGGAGTCGCGAGCACGCGTGCCGACCGAGCTCGACGAGCGCCGGGTACGGCCGGTCGTGGGTCTGGGGAAAGTCGGAGCCCCACATCAGCCGGTCGGCGCCGAAAGCCGCCACGAGGCGGTCGACGAGGTCGCGCGGATCACCGACGAGCTCGGCGGTCTCCAGGAGATGCGACGAGACCTTGAGGTGGAGGTTCGAGAACTCGGCCAGCTCGAACAGCGGCCTGGCCTCGGGGAATGGCGGCCCGCCCAGCAGGTTCGGGAACCCGCAGTGATCGAGCGTGATCGGGACATCGGGGAAGCGGTCGAGCACGCGGCGCAGCTCTGCGAGCTGACTCGGCAGGATGGTCACGATCACCTGGAGACCGAGCTCGACCGCGGTCTCGAGCACCGGCATCGCCTCCGTCGCGTCGAGCCGGGGCAGGGTCGGGTTTCCGATCGCGAACAACCGAACGCCACCGACGCCCTCGGCCGCGAGAGCGCGGAGCGTCGATGGCGCATCGGCGTCGACGTCGACGATGCACACGCCGACGCATCGACGGGCGTGTGCCCGCGCCGCGTCGACCACGTAGGCGTTGTCGGAGCCGTACGCGCTGTACGCCTGCACCAACACGCCTCGGTCGACTCCGGCCGTGTCCATCTCGGCGAGGAGCTGCTCGGCGGTCACGGGCGCCTCGCGGAACCACTCGCCCACGTCGAGCGGCATCGGTCGCAGCGGGTAGCGGTTGGCGTCGCCGGCGACGACGTGGGTGTGGGTGTCGACGATCAACTGAGGTCCAACCGAGGATCGACCGAGGATGGGCTCGCCTACCCGACCGCCGCCGGCACCGGGATCCCGTAGAAGCGCGCCGCGTTGCCGGACAGAATGCTCGTCTTCTGGGCGTCATCGAGGTCATCCCGTTCGACGAGCAGCCGCACGGTGTCGGGGAACGCGCAGTCCCAGTGGCAGTAGTCGGAGGCGTAGCAGATCACGTCGGGGCTGATCGTCGACATGACGAACGGCAGCATGCTTTCGCCGGGCTCGCAGCTCACGACGCAGTTGCCCGAGTGGAAGTACGTCGACGGCGCTCGGTCGATGGCAGGTGCGAGCTCGGGAACGTGCTCCCAGTGCTCGTCGAGGCGCTCGAGCCAGAACGGCAGCCACCCGGTGCCGGCTTCGAGGAACCCGACCCGCAGGTTCGGGAACCGATGGAGCACACCGCCGACGGTGAACGAAGTGAGTGCGAGCATCGCACCCACCGGATGCGTGAACGCGTGCACCGTGAGGATCGAATCGAGGCGCTCGATCACGAACGGCACCTGGCCCGGCGCCTGGCCACCGCCGTGCACGCACACTGCTACGCCGAGCCGTTCGGCGGTACGCCACACGACGTCGAAGGACGGGTGGTCGAGGTTGCGATCGAGGATGTGCTGGGCGCAGACCATGCCGACGAACCCGTGCTCGTCGACGCAGCGCTCGAGCTCCTCCGCCGCCGCGTCGGGGTCGATCATGGGCAGCTTCGCCACGACCTTGAGCCGCGCCGGGTCGTGCGCCGCGTACTCGGCGCGGGCGTCGTTGAGGGTACGGCAGAGCGCGATCGAGAACTCGCGGTCGTGGAGGGCGAACTCCTCGCCCGACCCCGGCGGGAAGAGCACCGCGACGTCGATGCCTTCGAGATCCATGTCGACGAGACGCTCGGCCGGGTCGTACATACCGGGTCGCATGCCCGCGGGCGGGGTGACCTCGAACTCGTCGTCATCCCAGACGATCTCTTGGGGGTTGCGCTCGTTCACCTGCATCCCCCCGCCGGGCACCGCGCCGGCAGCGCGGGCGTAGTGGTCCTTGATGTCGCGCACGTACGCGGCCATCCGGGATCGGAAGCGGTCCGGGATCCGGCGGCGCCAACCGACGGGCTCGCCGCCGTGCCCGTCGGCGTCGATCACCGCGTAGCCGTAGCGACCCATCGCGGGCAGTCTGGCAGAATCGCCACCATGACCACCACGAAGCCGGTGACGATCTCCGGCTACAGCCACGTCGCGATCTCGGTCACCGACATCGAAGCGGCGCGCCACTTCTACTGCGACGTGCTCGGCTTCGAGGAGCTCCCCCGGCCCGACTTCGGGTTCCCCGGATTGTGGCTTCGGATCGGGACGCTCCAGCTTCATCTCGGTCAGGTCGACGAGATGAAGCCGGCCGCCGGCTTCCCACACTTCGCGCTCTACATCCCGACCGAGGATTTCCACGTCACCGTCGACGCGCTGCGCAAAGCCGGCGTGCAGTTCCTGGGCGAGCCCTCCTCTCGCGTCGACTTCGGCACGACGACCGTCTGGGCCGTCTTCGTCACCGACCCGTCCGGCAACGTGATCGAGCTGACCGACGTCGGCCCGCTTCCGGATCGGCCCTGACTGGCGAAGGGGTCGGTTCCCCGGACCGACCCGCGTGCGCGCTATTCCAGGTCGACCCTGACCGACGTCAGCCGGCCCGCGCACGACAGGGTCCCCTTCTTCTTCGGGAACGCCCGCGTCCACTTGCCGTTCTTGACCTCGAGCACCGCGAAGCATTCCGCGATCTTCCGCGCCCCGATGTCGGTCGGACCGATGAGCCCGTCGGCATCGAAGTCGTGGATCTTGGCGATCTCCTCCAAGAACCGCTCTCGCGTGAGGCCGTCCTCGCCGTGCGCCTCCACGACGGCGTTCACGACGTCGCGGAAGAGGATGGTCGAGAGCCATCCCTGGACACTGAATGCGCTCGCGTTGTCGATGCCGCCGACGGCTCTCAGGTAACGCGCCACTTGCTTGTTGTCCTTCGCTTCCTCGAAGGGGACGAAGGGCACGTTCGTGAACTGCCCCTCGACGTCGTCGCCGCCCTCCTCGATAAGGCGAGCGTCGTAGCACGCCAGGGTGCAGTCCCAGACCTTCACGCCGGTCGCGCCCTGCAGGGCCGCCTCGCGGCGCATCCTGACGTCGGCCACGTAGTCGACTCCGAACCCGACGTAGCTCGATCCGTCCTCCTTGATCTGCTGCACGATCGGCGTGTACTCCGCCTGCGTCGCGAGTCCTGAGATCTTGATCTCGCCGTCGCTCTTGACGCCCGCCTTCTGGGTCGCAGTGACTGTGGGCAGGAACGCGTTGACGGTGGACTTCAGGTCACCCGCGAGGATGAACGGTCCGTGCAGGTCCTTGAACCGCCGCTTGTAGTAGTCGATGTGCCCCATCCGGACCTGGAAGCGCGGCTCCGGGTCGGTCTTGGTACTGCAGTCGATGCCGACGACGATGACCGGGTACGACACCGGCGAGCACTGGTGTGCGATCTCGGTCTGGAACTCGGGGATGTCGGGGATCCCGGTCGCGTTGCCGGCCTGGTCGACACACTCGACCATCGGATCGATGTTGTTCATGAACAGGGCGGTGGTTCCGACCAGCGCAAAGTCCTGCTCGCACGCGCTGATGATCGCGTTGCGGGCGTCGTCGGCACTCAGGTGCGAGTCGATGAAGTCGACCTCGAGGTTGCGGCCTGCGAGCCCACCGTGGTCGTTGATGTAGTCAGCCGCTGCGCGGACGCCCTCGACCGAGCCCTCGAACAGGCCCGGTCGGATGGGGTTCTCGACGTCGGCGATGACGGCGATACGGATGGTGTCGTCGGTGACGCCGATCTCGCCTGCGGCTTGGTCCTGCTGCGAGTTGGCTCCAGCGGCCGCTGGTATGACCACTGCTGCCGCCAGCGCAAGCGCGGCACCGATCGCGGTCCAACGAGCTGCCCTCACGACGTCCCCCGATCGTCGTCACTGTGGCGTGGGCATTGTGGACCGGAAACCGCGCCTTGTCACGGCATGGGCGGATCCCACTGCACGCCGTTGATGTGCCCACCGCCGTCGGCGAAGATCGTGTTGCCGGTGACGTAGCGACTGTCTTCGGAGGCGAGGAACAACGCAACGCCGCCGATGTCGAGCTCGGGGTCGCCCATTCGGCCCATCGGGTTCTGTTTCAGCAGCTCAGCGGCGTTCTCGGGCGCTGCTTCGACGAACGCCACGTACGCCGGCGGCGGCGTCGCCGGTGCGATCGCGTTCACGAGGATGTTGTGCCGCGCCCACTCCCGCGCCGCGGTGCGTGTGATCGCACGGATCGCTTCCTTCGCGGCGTTGTAGTCGACGGAGTACATGTGCGCGTTGATGCCGTTGAGAGAGACGAAGTTGATGATGCGGCCTCCGCCTTGGTCGCGCATGTGGGGGAACGCCGACTGCATCGCCCAGAACGTGTGGAGCGGTCCCCCGCGATAGGAAAGCAGCAGGTCGTCCGGGTTCTTGCGCTCGGTCCGATCCATCGGGCCCGCGACGTACGCGTTGTTCACCAGGATGTCGACGCGGCCGAAGGCGTCGACGGTTTCGCGCACCATGGCCTGCACCTGCGCCTCGTCGAGCACGTCGGTCGGGAGGAACCGAGCGATCCCTCCGAGCTCCTGCTCGATCTCCTTGGCGACCTGGCCGCCGGTCTCGCGGTTGATCTCGGCGATGCTCACGGCAGCGCCCTCGCGGGCAAAGATCCGGGCGACGCCCCGCCCGATGCCCTGCCCCGCGCCGGTGACGATGGCGACCTTGCCGTCGAGTCGGCCCACGTTCTCTCCCCCTCTGAGGATTCGGCTAGCGATCGACGCCCAGGAGGAGCGCGCTGGTCGGGACGCCAGTACCGGCAGTCACGAGCACGTGCTCGACACCATCGACCTGGTTCACCGACGTGCCCCGCACCTGGCGCACACCCTCGGCGATGCCATTCATCCCGTGGATGTACGCCTCGCCCAACTGCCCGCCGTGCGTGTTGATCGGCAGGCGACCGCCGAGCTCGATGGCACCGTCGGCGATGAAGTCCTTGGCCTCCCCGCGCCCGCAGAACCCGAACTCCTCGAGCTGCGGCAGCGCCAGCGGCGTGAAGTGGTCGTAGATCACCGCGGTCTGGACGTCGTCGGGCCTGAGCCCGGTGGTGTTCCAGAGTTGACGCGCCACCAGTCCCATCTCGGGCAGGCCGGTGATCGAGTCGCGGTAGTAGCTCGTCATCATGTCCTGGTCGGTGCCCGCACCTTGCGCCGACGAGTTGACGATGACGGCCGCGTTCGGCAGGTCGCGGGCGCGCTCGACGCTCGTCACGACGATGGCCTGCGCGCCGTCGCTCTCCTGGCAGCAGTCGAGCAGGTGCAGGGGCTCGACGATCCATCGTGACGCCTGGTGCTCCTCCAGCGTGATCGGCTTGCCGTAGAACCATGCCTTCGGGTTGGTGGCCGCGTGCTTGCGGTCGGCGACCGCGATGGCGCCGAAGTCCTCGCTCGTGGCGCCGTACTCGTGCATGTAGCGCGTGGCGAACATCGCCACCCACTGCGCCGGGGTGAGCAGGCCGAACGGCGCGTACCAGGCGAAGTGGGCCTGCTCGGCGGTGGGGCTGGGCGGGCGGTCCTGCACGCCCGCGCCGAAGCGACGGCCCGAGCGTTCGTTGAACGCGCGATAGCAGACCACCGCGTCGGCGATCCCGGCGTGCACCGCCAACACCGCCTGCTGCACGGTACCGCACGCCGCACCGCCGCCGTGGTGGATGCGCGAGAAGAACGACAGCTCGCCGATGCCGAGATTGCGGGCGATCTCGATCTCCGGGTTGGTGTCGGCCGTGTAGGTGACCATGCCGTCGATCTGTGCCGGCTCCAGGCCGGCGTCCGCGATCGCGGCTTCGCAGGCCTCGATCGCAAGCCTCAGCTCCGAGCGCCCGGATTCCTTCGAGAACTCGGTGGCGCCGATGCCGGCGATGGCCGCCGCGTCCTTCAGGCGGTTCTGCTCAGTCATGTCTGCTCACTCATGTCTGGTCACTCATGGCAGCTCGAGCGACACGGTGCCGGTCACGTGATCGCCGAGGCTGTTGGCGCCACGCAGCTCGACCTCGATCACGCCGCCGTCCTTGTTGGTGACCCTGCCCGTCATCGTCATCGTGTCGCCGGGATAGTTGGGCGCTCCGAGACGGATCTTCACGCTCTTGAGGACGGCGTCGGGACCGGCCCAGTCGGTGATGAATCGGCCGACGAAGCCGTTCGTGGTCAGGATGTTCATGAAGATGTCGGGCGACCCGCGCTCGACCGCGAGACCGGGATCGTGGTGCACGTCCTGGTAGTCGCGCGACGCGATCGCGGTGGCGACGATCAGCGAACGGCTGAGCAGGATCGCCAGCTCCGGGAGCTCGTCGCCGACCGCCACCTCGTCGTACCGAAGAGAGGTCGTCACGCTCATCCCGGCACCTCCGCCAGTGCTCGACCCAGGCGTGCCAGCTGCGCGCTGGCCCCGCCCAGGGTGTCCTCGATCTGCTTGCCCCACAGGAAGTAGCGGTGCACGGGGTAGTCGACGTCGGCACCCATCCCACCGTGCAGGTGCTGGGTGATGTGCACCGCGTGCTGCCCGCCCTCGGCCGCCCACCATTTGGCGACCATCACCTCGCGCGTGGCATCGAGTCCCGCATGGAGCCTCCACGCCGCCTGCCACAGGGTGACGCGCATCGCCTCGATGTCGATGAAGGCATCGGCCGCCTTGAGCGCCACGCCCTGGAACGTCGACAGCGGGCGGCCGAACTGCTGACGCTGCGACGTGTACTCGGCCGCCAGTCGCAACGCCGCCTCCGCCACGCCGACCTGGAGCGCGCACAGCCCGATGAGCGCCCGATCGAGCATCCACGGAACCGCGCGACCTCCGTCGTGTCCGTCGCCGAGGAGCTCGCCGTCGGCGCCCGCGAGGTCGAGGTGCGCGACCTTGGAGCGGTCGGTGGCGACGGCGGTGGTGCGTTCGACCCCGCCACCCTCGGGATCGACGAGGAAGACCGCAACTCCTTCCGGTGTGGCCGAGGGAACCAGCACGCGTGCTGCGACATGACCGGCGGGCACGCTCGGCTTGCGACCGTCGAGCCGCCAGCGGGTGCCGTCGCGGGTCGCAGTCACCCGGGGTCGGAACGGGTCGTTCGCGCCGTACTCGGCGAGCGCGGCGGTCAGCACCACCTCACCGCGCACGACACCCGGGAGCCACGCCTGTCGCTGCGCGGGGGTGCCGAGCTCGGCGAGCGGCAACGCTCCCAGTACGAGCGTCGGCCACAACGGGACGGGGGCGACGGCACGCCCCTGCTCCTCGAGCAGCAGGGCGAGCTCGATGATGCCCAGCCCGCTGCCGCCGAGCTCCTCCGGGACCGCGATCGCGAGCAGGCCCGCCTCGGCGAGCGCCGCCCACAGGTCCTGGTCGATGCGCTCGTCGCTCTGCTCGACCGCCTTCACACGTTCGACCGTCGCCCGGCCCGCGAAGATCTGCGCCGCGAGCCCGCGCACGGTCTCCTGCTCCTCGCTGAAGGAGAAGTCCACTAACGACCCGCCGGCCTGAACGCGGGCAGGGTGAGATCGGGGTCGTGGTCCTCCCACTCGACCTCGACGGCCATGCCGACAGTGATGTCGCTCGGCTCCACGCCGACCAGATCGGCGACGAGGCGGGTGCCTTCGTCGAGCTGGATGAGGCCGACGGGCAGCGGGTAGTCGAACGCCGGCACCTGCGGGTAGTGGTTCACCACGAAGCTGTAGACGGTGCCGCGGCCGCTCGCCTCGAGCGTGTCCCACTCGTAGGAGTGGCACGACGCACACATCGGGCGCGGCGGATGGCGCAGCGTCCCGCAGCGGGCGCAGCGCTGGATGAGCAAGCGATGCTGCTTCGCGCCCTCGAAGAAGAACGCGTTGTCCTGGGTGATGGCGGGGCGCGGCCGCAGCGGCCGGTCCTTGGCCTCTTGGCCCGCGTCGTCCTGCGAGCCGGCGTCCTGCTTCGCCGCGGTCCGGCCGGTGCCGGGGCGGAACTTCAGGATCCGGAACCGCATCGTGCCGACGAGCTCGCCGTCGTCGGTGCGGTACTCGACCCGCGTGGTCACGAAGTGCCCGACGCCGAGCCCGGTGGCCTTCTCGCCCGACACCGCTTCGATCACGGTTGTCGTCGACAGATGGTCGCCGAGGTGGAGGTAGCGCGCGTACTCCTGCTCGCAGTTCGTCGCCACCACCGACGTGAACCCTTCGCTCTCGAGCAAGGCCATGAGCTCGTCCTGGGCGCTGCCCCCCGTGCGCGGACGAGGCTTGAAGCCCCGCATCACCCACGCCTGGAGCATGACCGGCGGGGCCACGATCTCCTTGTGCACCGAAGCGGCGGCGGCGTCGGTGTCGACGTAGACGGGGTTCTGGTCGCCGATGGCTTCGATCCAGTGCCGGATCATCGGCTGGTTCACGGGATCGGCGCCGCGCTCCGGCGGACCGATCTGGCGACCTTCGAACGCCTTCAGCTTCGCCGCGAACGCCTGCTTGGCGTCGGTCTCGGTTGTCGTCATTTGCCTCCCCCGGTCGCGCCCGGCACCGTGTCGCTCACCGTGTCGCTCACCGTGCCTGCCGGGCCATCCCCAAGCCTGCCGTCGCGATGATCTCGCGCTGGATCTCGTTCACGCCGCCGCCGAACGTGTTGATCTGAGCCGCACGCGCGGCGCGCTCCACTTCCCCGCGGAGCACTGCGCCGGGCGATCCCGGCGGCAGGTAGCTCACCGCGCCCAAGACCCCGAGCAACGTGCGATACACGTCGATCAGCGTCTCGGTGCCGTAGACCTTCACCGCCGAGGAGTCGGCGGGCCGCAGCGCTTCGGCGGCGACCGCGCTCGCCATGCGCCAGTTCAACAGCTTCATCGCCTCCAGCCGCGCGTGGGCACGCGCGAGGTCCATCTGCACCCACGGCAACTCGATCATCGTCCCGGCGACGCCCGAATCGGTGGTGCGGCACCAGTCGTACACGTCGTCCCACAACCGGTGCGCGAGCCCGCCCAGTGCGGCCAGCCCGACGCGTTCGTGGTTGAGCTGCGTGGTGATCAGCTGCCAGCCGCGGTTCACCTCTCCTATGACGTTTCCTTTCGGCACGCGCACGTCGTCGTAGTACGTCGCGGTCGTGACGTTGCCGCCCACGGTCACGATCGGAGTGCACTTGAACCCGGCCGATGACGTCGGCACGACGATGATCGAGATGCCCTTGTGCTTCGGCGCGTCGGGATCGGTCCGGCACGCCAGCCACACGTAGTCGGCCTGGTTGGCACCACTCGTGAACACCTTGTTGCCGTTGATGACCCACTCGTCGCCGTCGAGCACCGCGCGGGTGCGCAGCGACGCGAGGTCGGTGCCGGCCTCTGGCTCCGTGTAGCCGATCGCGAAGTTGATCTCGCCGGCGAGGATCCCGCCGAGGAAGAAGGCCTTCTGCTCCTCGGTGCCGAAGCGCATGATCGTCGGACCGACAGTGTTCAGCGTCACGAACGGGAACGGCGCCCCGGCGCGCTGTACCTCGTCGAAGAAGACGAACTGGTCAGTGGCTGGTCGGCCCTGCCCGCCGTACTCCTTGGGCCAGCCGACGCCGAGCCAACCGTCGGCCCCCATCCGGCGGACGGTGTCGCGGAACCGTGCGCTCCCCTCGCCGGGCTCCCCCAGCTCGGCCCGGACCTCGGAGGTCAGGAGCTGGGCGAAGTACTCGCGCAGCTCCTTGCGCAGGGCTTCCTGCTCGGGGGTGTAGGCCAGAAACATAGAACCGGTTCTAAATCTATCGACCCCGCCATGCTCGTGCTCAGTGAGCCGACCGCAAACCGGTACCCGCTGCCGACGAGAATGGCCCGATGATCTCCCCCGGTTCGATGCTCGGGGCGCTCCTGGTCGCGATGACGGTCACCCTGGTGTTGCCGCCAGCTGCTGCCCACGCAACCAGCCTCCCCACGGTCACGGCGCGGCCGGTCGACGACCGGGCGACCGAAGATGCCGTCGGCGACGTCGGCGTCGTCGAGATCGTGCGAACGGGGCCCGTCGACGACCCGCTCGACGTCAACTACACGACGATCTACAGCAGCGCCGATCGGGGGCGCGACTACCGCCATCCGGCTGAAGGCACGCCGAACGGTTGGAGGGCCGTGACGGCGATCGCAACCATCCCCGCCGGGGAGCCGTCGGTGACGCTGCGCTTCGTCGCCACGAACGACCGCGACCCCGAGCTGACCGAGCAGATCGTCGTCACGATCAGTCACAAGGAGCGCTCGTATCGCATCGGTGAGGAGGACGAAGCCGTGATCTCCATGGTCGACGACGAGCGGCCGGTGGCACCGAATCCGCCATCCGACCTGCTGGCGACGCGTGTGTCGGCCCGGCGGGTGAACCTGGCCTGGGTCGACCAGTCAACCAACGAGACCGGCTTCGAGATCCAACAGAGGTCCGCGGGATCCGCCGAGTACGAGCCGATCGCGATGCTGGAAAGTCAGCACCGCAGCTTCACGACGTCCCTCCCGCGCGGCGCGACCGCCACCTACCGCGTCGTCGCCCGGAACGACGTCGGGACCTCGGCGCCGTCGAACGAGTCGACGCCTGACGCCCAACCGTCACTGCGCCGGAGCTGGCTGCAGCATGTGACGGTCGCAAAGGAGAAGGGCAGATCCAACGGGTGGCCCGCCAACGGGGGCATGTGGAACTGGGGCAACGAGATCGTAGTGATGTACGACAGCTATCACTTCCGCCGTTCTCCCAACATGCACGCGATCGCTTTCCACCGGCCGCAGATCGTGGGACAGGCGCGCAGCGTCGACGGCGGCAGGACGTGGAAGGTCGAGAAGAATCCCATCGTGCGGCCCGGTCCGCCCGGCTTCCCCACGGACGGCACCTACGGTCCCGAGCCCAAGGACCTGAAGGAGCCGATCGACTTCGCGAACCCTGATCTTGCATTGCACGTGCGCATGGTGAACAAGGACTACGGCGGCTCGTACCTGTACTACAGCTACGACCGGGCCAAGACCTGGAGAGGGCCGTTCCGGCTCCCGAACTTCGACCTCCCGACCGTGAATGCCCGCACCGACTACGTCATCGACGGCAAGCGCGAGATCCGGCTGTTCCTGAGCGGCACCGAGGACACGAATTTCGAGACCCGGACGCGGCCCTTCGTCGTGCGCTCGGCCGACGGCGGCCTGAGCTGGGACTTCCTGTCCTACGTCAACGGTGAGGGAGTGATCCAGCCTTCGACCGTGCGGATCTCGCCCACGTCGTTGGTGTCGGCGACGCGCACGCTGCGCGGTATCGAGGTGATGCGGTCGGACGACAACGGCGGCTCGTGGGACCACATCTCGAGCGTGACGGAGGGATTCAGCTCGGCGGTCACCAATCCGGGCAGCCTCACGCGGCTCGAGGACGGTCGCATCGTGATGTCGTATGGATATCGATCACCACCGTTCGGCGTCCGCGCGCGGATCAGTGACGACAACGGCGCGACGTGGAGCGACCCGGTGATCCTTCGCCAAGACGCGCCATCCGGTGACGTCGGCTACAGCCAGGACGTCCTCCGCCCCGACGGCAAGATCGTCACGACGTACTACATGAACTCGGGCGCCTTCTCCGTGCGCACCGTCGACGCCACGATCTGGGACCCGGACGCAGCCTTCGCCGAGGGTTCCGATCAAGGGCGGTCACCAGCGACCTAACCCGTTGCCGGTCGAGATTTCTCGTCCGCACAGTTCCCGATCGCACATTTCGGTCTCGCCGGCGAGATCGCGGTCGACGTCGAGGTGACGCCCCCGTTCGGCGGCGCCCCGATCACGCGCCTCGGGGTCGGCGCCAACCAGGCGATCACCGTCAGCGGTTGAGCCGGGATCGAGCACGCAACGCGGCCGGGTCGTAGTACTCGCGCCAGCGGGCGATCCGTCCGTCGCGGATCTCGCAGATGCTCATGCCCCGGTAGGTGATCCGTTCGCCGTCGGCCCGGCGAGCGATCTCGATCGTCCACTCCGACAGCACCGTGGAGCCGTGCACCGCGATCTCGTGGAAGTCGAAGCGCACGGGCTCGACATGCTCGTGTGACGCGCGCACCAGCTCCGCGTACCGCGCCAGACCGTGCATCGGCTCGCGGCCCGGGATCTCGATGACCAGGTCGTCGGTGAACAACGCCAGGTACGCCTCGAGGTCGCCGCCGAGCCACGCCGCCCGACGCTGCTCGAACAGCGCGACCGCCTCGTCGCGATCGAGCATCGTCAGCCCGCCTCCGGCATCCGCTCGCCGATCACGCCTTCGGCGCGCAACCGGTGCAGCTCGGCTGCTTCGACCCCGAGCCGGCGCCACAGGATGTCGTCGTTGTCGCCGCCGAGCGTCGGCGGACCGAAGCGGTGGTGCTCGACTCGTCTCGTGCCGAACGTGAACTGCATCGGCCATCCCGGGTACCGCCGCGCTCCGGTCTTCACGTTCTCGAGCGCCTGGTAGTAGCCGCGCGCCTGGAGCTGGGGCTCGTCGTACATGCCCGCCACGGTGAGCACCGGTGCAACGGCGATGCGATGGGGACGAAGACGGTCCACGACCTCGGCGGGTGTGCACGTGTGCGACCACTCCCCGATGCGCTGGTCGAGCTCGTCATGACGGCTGTGGCGTTCCGCGAGCGTCAACTCGCGCAGGTCGTGGGCACCGATCGCATCGGCGAGCGCGGCCCACTGGGCGTCGTCGCGGGCTGAGATCGCCACCCAGTGAGCAGAAGCGGTGCCATCACCGTCGCTTCGACAGCGGTACACGCCCTGGGGCGCGAGCGCGCGGTGGCGGTTCGCCTCGCGACCACGGATCCGCCCGTTCATCGACCAGTCGATCACCTGCTCGGCGGTGAGGCAGGCACCGGTCTCGAGCTGCGCAACCTCGATGAACTGACCCTCGCCCGTGCGCTCGCGGTGCTCGAGCGCGGCCTGGATCGCGACCGCGGCATGCATCCCGATCACCGGATCGAGGAACCCGCCCGGGCTCAGCGGGCGGTCCGGCCATCCGGTCACCGAAGCCATGCCCGTCGCCTGCTCGATGACCATTGCCCAGCCGACGAAGTCGCGCCAGGGGCCCTCGAGCCCGAAGCCAGGCATGCGCACCATGATCACGCCCGGGTTGAAGGACCGTAGGTCGTCGTATCCGAGGCCGAACTGCTCGATCACCCGCGCCGAGAAGTTCTCGAGGACGACGTCGGCGTCCCCGAGCAGGCGGCGCAAAAGGGTGCGACCCGCGTCACGACGGAGGTCGAGGGTGACGTCGCGCTTGTTCAGGTTCGTGGCCTGCCAGACCCCGCTGCGGTCGTACCAGTCGTCCCCCATCTGTGGGAAGGCGCCCGCGAACCGGAACCCGTCGGGCCGCTGGATCGACTCGACCTTGATCACGTCGGCACCGAAGGCGCCCAGGTACATGGTGGCGTATGGCCCAGCCCAGAACGTCCCGAGATCGACCACCTGTATCCCGGAGAAGGGGAGGTCCTCCTGGTCCGGCGCTCGTCGCGCCGATTCGCCGCGAGTTTCGCCGCCGGATACGCCGGCCGATTCGACGGGCGACTCGGCGCGAGGAGCCGGGCCGTGCAAACGGTACGGCAGCCCCGGCGTCGTGGCCCCGGTTTCGGGATCCTCGACGAAGAACGGGCGCTCACGGAACTGGGCGTAGTCGAGCATCATCCGTCCGTCACCGACGGGCGCCGCAGGGATGCGGAAGGCCTGGCTCAGCTCGACGATCTCGTGAGCGTCGCGCGCGTCGAACCACGGTTGGATGTGAGCGAAGAAGGCGTCCAGGTCGGCACCGCCGCCGGCCAGCGCCTGCTGCTTCTCGGACCAGGGCTCGGCCTCGAGCATGGCGCAGACGTCATGCCAGTGCTGGCCGGTGAGCGCGTTGATGCCCACCCAGCCGTCGCGGCACCGCACGATCCCGGGCAGCGGGAAGTGGCGCGCCTCGGGTCGCGGCAGACCGAGCTGCTGCAACGACTCGTCGAAGAGCATCGGGTACGCGAGCGTGCCGACGAGACATTCCATCGACGCCAGGTCGCACGTGACCGATGCGTGCAGCGCGCGCGCTGCCCGACGCGCGGTGAGCGCGGCGCAGGCGGCGAAGGCGCCGGCCGTGTACTCGGCGATGCGCCCGCCGACCTGCACGGGATCCGTGCCGGGGACGCCATGGGCCGAGACCCAGCCGCCCATCGACTGGAGGACGAGCTGGCTCGTCGGGATCCCGACACTGGGACCGTGCTGGCCGAAGTCACTCACTCGCACGAGCGCGATCGACGGGTTCGCTATGGCGAGCGATTCCGGGCCCAGGCGGTGCCGCTCGAGCACGCCGGCACCGAGGCTCTCGACCACGACATCGACGTCGACGATTGCCTCGAGCAGGCCCTCGATCGCGTTCGGGTCGTCGAGATCGACGACGGTGGTGCGCTTTGCCGCGTTCAAGTAGCGGAACAGGCCGCCGCCGCGCTCGGCGTCGACCACGTCATTCGGGAATGGGCCCCAGCTGCGGAGCGGATCGCCGGACGGCGACTCGACCTTCAGGACATCGGCACCGAGGTCGGCGAGCAGCTTGGTCGCGTAGGGCGCGGCGATCTGCCCGCCGAGCTCGACGACACGGAGACCAGTGAGCAGTCGCCCGCTAGCCACCCGACGGCAGCAGCTCGCGGAACGGCGCCGTCTTGTCGGGTCGGGGCTCGGTCGGAAGCCCGAGCACGCGCTCGCCCATCACGTTGCGCTGCACCTGCTCGGTACCGCCACCGATCCGGATCCCCCATTGGTTCAGGAACTGCTGCTGCCAGAAGCCACCATAGGGCGCGGCCTCGTGCTGCAAGGTCGCCGCCGCGCCCTCGAGCGCGAGCGCGAGGTCGGCGTTGCGTGCGACGTTGCGCGAGACCGAGAGCTTGAGCACCGAGGCCTCCGGCCCGGGCTGCTTCCCACCGCGCAGCGCCGCCTGCACCCGCAGACCGAGGTACTTCTGGATCTCAAAGCGGATGAAGGCGTCGGCCATCCGCTGGCGCACGACCGGGTCGCCGGTGCGCCCCTGCTCGCGGGCGAGGCGGAGGAAGTCGCCGAAGCCGACCAGCCCGCCGCTGCCGATCAGGACGCGCTCGG
>JAPSGP010000418.1 GCA_031177445.1 Acidimicrobiia bacterium | reverse complement strand
CAACGCGCGGCGCTGATCGGGCTGGGAGCGATCGTCGCTGTGATCGCCGCCATCGTGGCCGTGGTCCTCTTGCGCGACGACGGCACGCCGTCCGCCACTCCCTCGCCCCGGTCCGTCGCGCTCGACCTGCCGCCGTTCCCGATCGGCACCGACGTCGAGGTCGCGTCGCACTGGGAGCTCAGCGGGACCGACGGCGACCGCTTCGAGGCCACGCTCACCTTCAGCAACAGCTCGAGCGCGGCCCAGCGGGTCGAGTACACCGAAGTGATCCCGAAGTCGCTGGCGCGCTCGGTCGACGACATCACGTTCCTCAACCGCCAGCCGACCGTCATCGAGGACGACCCGGTCTTCATGTACACGGTCGACCTCCCGCCCCAGTCCGACGTCGAGGCGTCCTACGAGATCGACGTCGAGCCCGACGGCGTCAAGCGCTCGCGCCTCAACGAGTGGCGGGACGACCTCGAGTCCGAGGGCACCCAGCGCAAGGGCTCGGTCGTGACGACGACCACGACCACGCTGCCGCCCGAGACGCTGCCGCCCGAGACCGAGCCTCCGACGAGTGCTGCTGAAACGACGACGACGCGGCGTACCACGACGCGCCCACCGGCTACACCGCCAGACACTCCTCCGGACACGCCGCCCGATACTCCTCCGGACACACCTCCGGATACGCCGCCCGACACTCCACCGGACACGCCTCCGTCGAGCTCATTGCCTCCTCCAACGCCGCCGCCGCCGACGCAGCCGTGATCGCGTGAGCGAATCCCGAGGGTGAGCGAACCGTCTTCCTGGGCCGCGACGCGGGTCAATCCCGCGCCGGTCCGCGACCCGTGGCTCAGCGCTCCGCGGTCCCGCTCGCAGTTCGCGGCGGTCGCGGTGCTGGTGGCGTGCTGCGCCTACGCCATCATGCTGCCGATCGGCATCGCCAGCGGCGACTACGACCTGTACGGCGGGCTGCTCATCGCGCCGGTCCTGCTCATCATCTCGTTGCCGATCCTGCGCCGGCTCACCGCCAAGGAGGACGCGTGGACGCGGCGGGTGATCGTGGCGGGCCTGTACACGAAGCTGCTCGGTGCCGGCGTCCGCTACGCCGTCACGTTCGGGGTCCTCGGTACCGGCGACGCCCGGGAATACCACGCCTCCGGCCGGATCCTCGGCCAGGCGTTCCGCAGCTTCGACTTCACCGGGCAGGCGTACCAGGAAGAGATCCCGAAGCTCGTCGGCACGCCGTTCATCCGGCTCATCACGGGCGTTGTCTACATGGTCTCGCCCGCATCCGAGCTCTCGGGGTTCATGGTGTTCTCGTGGCTCTCGTTCTGGGGCCTGTACCTCTTCTACCGGGCGTTCTGCATCGCCATCCCCGACGGCAACCGCCGGCGGTACGCGATCCTCATCTTCTTCCTGCCGTCGCTCGTGTTCTGGCCGTCGAGCATCGGGAAGGAAGCGTGGATGCTCCTGACCCTCGGCATCGTGGCCTACGGCACCGCCCGCATCTTCACGTACCAGCGCTTCGGGTTTCCGATCGTCGCGCTCGGGCTGTGGGCCACGGCGATGGTGCGACCGCACGTCACCCTGATCGTGTTCCTGGCGTTGGCGGTCGGCTACATCCTGCGGCCTACCCGGGGCTCGACGTCCACCGTGGCGCCGATGCGCAAGATCATCGGAATCGGGGTGCTCCTCCTCGTCGGCGCGCTGGTCGTGGGCAGGACGCAGTCGTTCTTCGGAGTCGACAACCTCGACACCGCCACCGCCGACCAGATCGTGACCGACGTCGAGGGTCAGACGGCGCAAGGCGGGTCGGAGTTCGAGACCACCCGGCCGAGCACGCCGCTGCAGTATCCGGGGGCGGTCGCCAGCGTGCTGTTCCGGCCGTTCCCGTTCGAGGCGTCGAGCGGGACGGCGATGTTCGCAGCCGCGGAGGGTGTGCTGCTGGTCCTGCTGTTGTGTAACCCGCGCCGGTTGCGCACCCTGCCGCGCGCGTTCGCGCGCCGTCCTTACGTCGCGTTCTCGGTCACGTTCGCCGCGCTCTTCGTCTACGGCTTCGCCGCGCTGAGCAACTTCGGCATCCTCGTGCGCCAGCGCACCCAGGTGCTGCCGTTCGTGCTCGTGCTCGCGGCGCTGCCGCTCGCGCGGCCCCGGCGGCGGGCGACGCCGCGCCCGCCGCGGGCTTCGATCAACTCTCGGGCTTCGAGCGGCTGAAGAAGCGGCGCTTGCCGTTCGGCTTGCCGTTGCCGGCCCCGGCCGTCCACGGGTTCTCCGCCTCCGGGGTGCCTGCGGCCGCGGTGGCCACCGGGTCGTTGGCGGGCGTGGGGAGCACCGGCTGTGGCGGCGGCGCCGGTCGCGCGGCCGGCTTCTGCGGTCGCGGGTAGTAGTCGGGCGCGTACTCGGATCCGTAGCCGTACTCGGTTCCGCTGTCGGCACCGTTCAGCACCGCCCCGACGAGCGGAGCCTCGACCTGGCGCAGCAGCTCGATCGACCGATGCAGCGCCTTCTTGCGGGTGAGACCGGACTTGGCGACGACGAGGATGGCGTCGGCCAGACCCGCGATCACCAGCGAGTCGCTGACCGGCAGAACGGGCGGGCTGTCGATGAGCACGAGGTCGAACCGTCCCGCCAGCGCCGCGATCGCTTCGGCAGCGCGTCGCGAGTTGAGGAGCTCGGAGGGGTTCGGGGGACGCGGGCCCGAGGGCAGCACCGTCACGTAGGGCTCGTCGGGCAGCGTCTTCAGCGCCTCGGAGAACGGCGTCTCGCCCAACAACACCGACGTGAAGCCGGTCTGGTTCCCGAGTCCGAAGAACTGGTGCAGACGCGGGCGGCGGAAGTCGGACGACAGCAGCACCACGCGCTGGCCCGCGTGCGCGAACGTGATCGCGAGGTTTGCGGCCGTGGTGGTCTTGCCCTCGCCGGCCGATGGGCTCGTGACGAGCAGGGTGCGGATCGTGCGCTCGAGGCCGAGGAACTGGATCGAGGTGCGCAGTGTGCGGTACGCCTCAGCCGACGGACCGGTCGGCGATTCTCGTGCCGCCAACCGCGGCGCGGCCCGGTCCTTCCAGTCGGTGAGCTGCGGGATCAGACCGACGACGGTGAGGCCG
>JAPSGP010000417.1 GCA_031177445.1 Acidimicrobiia bacterium | reverse complement strand
GGAGGAGGAGCTGGCACCGTCACCTCCGCCCGGTCACCGCGTCGGCCAGACGTAATGGGGTCGGAAGCGCGCGTCGCTACCGCCGGCGCAGCACCACGAGCTCGAACCAGAGCCCCACCAGCGCGAGGAGCGTGCGGGCCACGTTCGGGAGGTTGAAGAACTGTGACCGCCCGTGTTGGCGCGGATAGTGATGGACCGGGACCTCCACGAACCTCGCGCCCGCATCCTGCAGCTTGCGCACGAGCTCGACGCAGATCACGCCGGTCGTGTGCTCGAGCCGTACTCGGTCGAGCATCGAGCGGCGAACGAGCCGGAAGTCGCAGTCGGTGTCGCGGATCTTCAAGCCGAAAGCGAACGAGACGAACCCGTGGTACATCCGGCCGATCACGCGGCGCACGACCCCGTCGGCGCGCCCCAGCTTGTAGCCCTGGACGACGTCCACGTCGGGCGCGGCGCGCTCCAGCAGCTGGGCGAGCTCCCCGGGGTCGAACTGCCCGTCGCCGTCGGTATAGAAGACCCACCGCTTCGTCGCCGCCGCGAACCCCGACAGCAGCGCACCCCCGTAGCCGCGATTCCGCTCGTGCGTGACCACGCGCAGCCGCGGCTCGAGCTCGGTGAGCTCCTTGAGGACCCGCTCGGACCCGTCGGACGAGCCGTCGTTGACGACGATGAGCTCGCCGTCGAGCTCCGCCTCGTCGAGCACCGCTGCCGCGGAGCGCACCACCGCAGCGATTGTCGCTTCGTCGTTGTAGCAGGGGAAGAAGGCCGAGACGGACTCGACTTCGCTCACGGGCGGGCTCACGGCAGCGCCCGGGACACGTGTTCGATCTCGTCGTCCGTCATCTCGGGGAAGCAGGGTAGTGACACGCATTCAGCGGCCCACGCATCGGCACGCCGGCACGCGAAGCGAGAGAACCTCGCGTACGCCGGCTGTTGCGTGATCGCGCGGGCGTAGTGCACCGCGGTGCCGAACGGCATCTGGGCCCGGAACGCATCACGATCCTCCACGCGAGCGACGCACAGGTGGTACACGTGGCGCGCGTGCGGTTCCTGCCACCGCAGCGACGGCGCGGCGGCGCGGTAGGCAGCGGCGATCGCCCGTCGGCGCGCCGTCCACTCCGGCAGACGTTCCAACTCGACCCGCAGCACCGCCGCTTCGAGCTCGGACAGCCGTGAGTTCCCGCTGACCGCGATGTGCTCATACGTCGTGGCATCGTGCAGCCCGTGCTGCCGGAGTTGCCGCACGCGATCGGCAAGCGCCGCGTCGTCGGTGACCACAGTCCCGCCGTCGCCGATGCCGCCCAGGTTCTTCGTGGGATAGAAGCTGTAGCAACTCGCCACCGACGGCACGGCCGCGTCGAGTGCCCCATGCGCCTGCGCGGCATCCTCGATGACGGGCACGCCCAAGTCGGGCAGGGCCATCGGACGACCGTAGAGATGCACCGGGATCACCGCGCGCGTCCGATCGGTGACCGCGTCGGTGGCACGCTCGGCGTCGAGCCCCGCGGTATCGGGGTCGACGTCGACCGGGACCGGCACCGCACCGGCCGCGCACACGGCGGCTGCGGTCGGCACGGCGGTGAACGCGGGCACGATCACCTCGTCACCCGGCCCCACCCCGATGGCGACCATCGCCAGGCGAAGGGCCTCGGTCCCCGATGCCACTGCGACGGCATGAGCGCGCCCGCAGAACCGCGCGAACTCGGATTCGAACGCCGCGGTCTCGGGCCCCAACAGGTACACGCCCGAGCGAACGACGCGGGTGATCGCCTCGCTCAACTGCGGCTCGAGCGACGCCGCTCGGCGGCCCAGGTCGACCACCGGCGGCCCCATAGTCACCATCTCTCCGCTCACGGCCCTTCGGGCCAGGCCGCTCGGGCCCCGGCTCGCTGCGGCGCAGGCTCCCGATCATGCTCCGGCAGTCGGCAAAGCCGCCGCCTCCGCGTCACGCCATGCGACGAATCCGCCTGCGCCGCGGGCGCTCGCCTCACAGGTACCAAGAACGGCGCTCGTGGTAGAAGGCGACCGTCTCGGCGATGCCGGCAGCGAAGCTCGTTCGCGGCGCCCAGTCCAGGATCCGCTTCGCCTTCGACGAATCGCCGTAGTACGAGCCGATGTCGATGGCGTCGCGATCACGCGGCCACGGCGCGAGCTCGACCCTTCCGGACCCGGCCGCGTGCACCACCGAGTCGGCGATCTGGCGCAACGTCAACCGCTCGTCGTTCCCGATGTTGAAGATCTCGCCCGCCGCGTCCTCCGTCGCGCCCGCGCGCAGCAGGCACTCCACGACGTCGTCGACGAACAGGCAGTCGCGCTGCTGGGACCCATCACCGAACACCGTGATCGACTCGTCCTCCAGGGCGCGGCGGACGAAGATCGGCAGGAACCCCTGGAAGTTGTCGCGCAGCCGCTGCCGGGGCCCGAAGACGTTGGTCAGGCGCAGCGCGGTCGATCGCAGCCCGTACACGTCGTGGTACAGCAGGTGGAACTGCTCCGCCGCCCACTTGGTGACCCCGTTCACGTCGACCGGCTTCACCGGGTGCTCCTCGTCGACCGGGAGGTACTGGGGATGACCGAAGATCTGGCGGGTCGAGGTGAACACGACCACCGCCTCCGGGTTCACCGACCGCAGCAGCTCGAGGAATCCGAGCTGGCTGCGGGTGTTCACCTCGAGATCGAACTGGGGGTCGGCCATCGAGTCGACGTGGCTCACCTGCCCGGCGAGGTTGAACACCACATCGGCGGCACCGGCCGGCTCGCCCACGGCCGCGCGATCGGCGACGTCGGCGATGACGACTCGCGTGCGCTCGGCGCCGGCGAGGTTCCGGCGGTTGCCGCCGTGCCGGGGAACGAGGCTGTCGACCACGACCACCTCGGCGCCGGCGTGATCGAGCGCCAGGGCGAGGTTCGAGCCGATGAATCCCAACCCGCCGGTCACGAGGCAGCGGCGGCCCGCATACGGGTCGAGCAGCGACGGGTCCAAGAGCGGGTCAGCTTATCGACGGGTCGGTCGTGACCAGCGCCGAGAACCGGCACTCGCCGTCGACCAGGAGCCACACCCCGAGATCGCCGGCCTCGAGCTGGCGCACGAGG
>JAPSGP010000416.1 GCA_031177445.1 Acidimicrobiia bacterium | reverse complement strand
ATGGGCTCGAAGCGGTCGCGCACCCGCATGGCCGCGATGCGGGCGCGCCTCCTCGCCGGGATGGCCGAGCGCGGGATCACCGGCACCACCGCCGAGGAGATCGCCGACAAGTTCACCGCCTTCGCCGACTTCGGTTTCCCCGAGAGCCACTCGGTGAGCTTCGCCTACCTCGTGTACTCGAGCTCGTGGGTCAAGCTGCACTACCCGGCGGAGTTCGCGTGCGCGCTGCTCAACGCGCAGCCGATGGGCTTCTACTCGCCGCACACGATCGTGCGCGATGCCATCCGTCACGGCGTCGAGGTGCTCGGCCCCGACGTCAACGCGTCGCGCAAGGACTGCACGATCGAGTCCCGCACCGAGGCGGCCGGTCCGGTCGGTCACCCGAAGCCGGGCTGGCACGCCGACCCCTCCACCCGGGCGGTGCGCGTCGGCCTGCGCTACGTACGGGGGCTGGCCGAGTCGGTGCTCGACCGCATCGACGACGAGCGGGGGCGCGGTGCGTTCCGCGACCTCGAGGACTTCACCCGCCGCACCGGTGCTCCCACCGACGCGCTCGAGGCGCTCGCCACCGCGGACGCGTTCGCCAGCCTCGGCCGGACTCGGCGCGCTGCATTGTGGGCTGCGGGCGCGCTGCGCGACGCGCGGCCCGAGAAGCTCCCCGGCATGGTCGGCGGACTCGACGCGCCGGCGCTGCCGGGCATGACCGAGATCGAGGAGACCGCCGCCGACCTCTGGGCGACCGGGCTCTCGTCCGGCCGTCACCCGACGGAGTTCGTGCGCGAGCGGCTGAGGGCGCGGGGCGTGGTCCCCATCGAGGGGCTGCGGGAGCTCGATCATCGCACCATCGTCGAGGTGGCAGGCACGGTCACCCACCGCCAGCAGCCCGAGACAGCCAAGGGAGTCGTGTTCCTCAACCTCGAGGACGAGACCGGGTTGGTGAACGTGATCTGCACCGCCACGATCTGGCGCCGCTATCGCAAGGTCGCCCGCGTCGCGCCGGCGCTCGTCGTGCGCGGCCTGCTCGAGCGCTACCAGGGGGTGATCAACGTGCTCGCCCACCGCATCGAGGCGCTCCCGCTGACGGTCGCCAGCGCGCTGAAGTCACGCGACTTCCACTAGTGCGGGATCGTCCAGGTGTCGCTCTGACCAGTTACCCTGACCCGGCCCGCATGACCCGAACGAGCACCGCGATGACCGAACCTCCGAGTAGTAGCGAATGCCGCGCTCTCCTCGTCTGCTGTTGCGCTTCGGCGCGCTCGTTCGGACGGACCCGTCGGGGTTCGTCGTCGGTCTCGTCGCGCTCGCGATCTCCACTGCGACCGGGCTCCTCGCAGGGCTGACCCTCGGCTCGATCACCGGCACGCTCGAGGACCTTCCCGGCCTGCTCGTGATGGTCCCTGCCCTCGTCGGCATGCGGGGCAACGTCTACGGGGCACTCGGCAGCCGGCTCGGAACCTCGATCCACACGGGGACGTTGCGCATCTCACTGCGCAGGGACACGATCTTCGGTCAGAACATCCTGGCCGCAACGGTGCTACCTGTGGCGGCGTCGCTGTTTCTCGCCTTGATCGCCAAGGGCATCGCCGTGGCATTCGACGTCGCCGACACGATCCCGCTCGCCGATTTCGTGGTGATCGCGGTCATCGGTGGGATCGTCCCGTCGCTCGTCGTCATGATCATCACGATGGCCGTGGCGGCCGTCAGCGTGCGCCGCAGCTGGGATCTCGACAACGTCTCGGCCACCTTGGTGACTGCGACCGGAGATGCAGTGACGTTGCCGGTCCTGTTCCTCGCGACCTACCTCGCAGGGATCAGCGTCGTGACACCCGTGCTCGCGGCCTTGTGCGCGATCGTCGCGCTCGGGCTCCTCGTATGGTCGCTGCGAAGCCGGTTGCCCCTCGTGCGTCGTATCGTGCAGGAGTCGGCGCCCGTGTTGCTGCTGGCGGGCGCAGTCGACACCATGGCCGGGCTCGTCTTCGAGAAGCGGCTCAACTCGTTCTTCGTCTACCCAGTCTTGCTGGTGCTCGTGCCGCCGTTCCTCTCGATCTCGGGATCGCTGGGGTCGATCCTGTCCGCCCGGGTGAGCACGAAGCTGCACCTCGGCCTGGTGGAGCCGACCCGGTTCTCCCTCCGTCGCGTGGCCGACGACGTGCTGCTCGTCTGCACCTTCGCGGTGCCCGCCTACCTTCTGCTCGCCCTGGGCGGCGCCGGGGTCGGGCAGCTCGCCGGCCTGGAGAGCCCCGGGATCGGCGACCTGCTCGGCGTGGTGTGCCTGGCCGCCGTCGGCGCTCTCGCGTTCACGGTCGTGCTGGCGTACTGCACCGCGCTGGCCACGTACCGATTGGGGCTCGATCCCGACAACCATTCGATCCCGATCGTGACCGCGACCCTCGATCTGCTCGGCGCGTTTGCGCTTATCCTGGCAGTCGTCGCCTTCGGGCTCACCTAGATGAACGAGCAGCCTCCACGAAACCTCAAGGCCATGCTCTCGGAGGCCAAGGACACCTCCGAGCTCATGGTCGACCTCGGGTACGCGTCGCTGTTCTTCGGCGAGTCGGGCATGGCGGCTGAGGTGGTCGAGCTCGAGGAGCGCCTCGACACGCTCGTGCACGAGATGCGCGCCGTCTGCATCCTCGCCGCGCGGTCGCCCCACGATGCCGAGCAGATGTCGAGCGTGCTGCACGTCATCTCGGCGATCGAGCGCATGGGCAATGCCGCCGTCGACATCTCGAGGATCGTGACCCACCGCCTCGGGATCCCGGCCGCGCTCGTCGCCGACCTCGCCGCCGCCGAGGAGATCTCGCATCGAGTGCGAGTGCGCGAAGGCTCGCAGCTCGCGGGGCGGGCGCTGGCCGACGTCGAGCTCCCCGTCGAGGTCGGGATGCGGATCGTCGCCATCCGCCGGGGCAAGGAGTGGATCATCGATCCCGACGGCGACGACGTGATGGTGCCCGACGACGTCCTCATCCTGCAGGGCGCGCAGGCGGGCATCGCTGACCTCCGACAGGTTCTTCATCTCGACGAGCACATCGACGGCCCGATCCAGATCGGTGATCGTCGGATCGTCCTCGATCGTGGGTGGGCGCCATTCCGG
>JAPSGP010000136.1 GCA_031177445.1 Acidimicrobiia bacterium | reverse complement strand
AGCCGAACGGTTACTCGGCCGTCGTGGCGTTCGCGGCCGGCATCGCCGGGACGGTCGCGCTGGCGCGCATGCAGGCGACCGCGCTGGCGGGGGTGCTCGTGTCGGTGACGACGATTCCCGCCGCCGCCGCGATGGGCGTCGATGCCTCGACCGGAAACTGGAGCGACCTCGCCGGGGCCGCGATCCAGCTCGGGATCAATCTGGTGTCGCTGCTCGCCGCTGGACTGGCGACGCTCGCGGTGTACGACCGGTGGGTGCCGCATGTGCCGGCCCGGCGCCCGACTCGTCCGTCTGCGTAGCGTGGCGCAATGGTGCATCGCCCCGCGTCGCCCCGCATCCAGCCGCTGCCGCCCGACGAACGAGACGAGCAGGCGCGTGAGCTGCTGGGCGGTGCGGGATCGCTCGCCGATTCGGTGGGCGGGCAGGCGCTCGACATCTTCGCCACGCTGGTGCGCCATCCCGGGCTGTTCCGCCGGTGGCTGCCGTTCGGTGGGAAGCTGCTCGCGGGCAAGCTGCCGGCGCGCGAGCGCGAGCTGTTGATCCTCCGGACGGGGTGGCGCTGCGGGTCCGAGTACGAGTGGGGTCATCACGTGATCGTCGGGCGGATAGCCGGGCTGTCCGACGAGGAGATCGAGCGAGTGAAGGAGGGGCCGCAGGCGCCGGGCTGGGATCGATTCGACGTCACACTGCTCCAAGCGGCGGACGAGCTCCACGACGAGCAGTGCCTGAGCGACGCGACCTGGGCCCAGCTCGCGACCCGCTACGACGAGAAGCAGCTCATCGAAGTTCCGATGCTCGTCGGGCACTACCACATGGTCGCGTTCGCTCTGAACGCACTGGGCGTGCAGCGGGAGCAGGGCGTGCCCGGCTTCGGCGACTGACCGCTCGAGTCACCGCTAGCTCGCGCCGGCCTCGCCGTCGACGGTCACGCGGCGGTGGCGGAAGCGCCACTCGCCGTCGACCGTCGTGTACTCGTCGATGTAGCGGCCCCAGTGATCGAGGCCGTGGCTCATGAGCACCGCGTAATAGCAGCGACCGCGTGCCTCGGACGGTCTCAGCACGTCGATCTGCAAGGTCGCGGTGTAGTGGCGGAGGTGGCGGAACCCTTCACGGGCCGTGAACGACGCGGCCGCGTCGCTGAACATGGAGCGGATCTCGTCGTGGCCCCGGTAGATCGCATCCGGAAGCTCCATCACCGCGTCCGGCGCGAACAACTCGAGGACCTCGTCGAAGCGTCCGCTGTCACCGTTGGCGTTGTAACGGGCGACCAGATCGCGGATCTGTTCGCGAGCGACCAGCTCCCACAGCTCCATGACGCCCAGCATGCCGCGTGGGAGGCTGAGCCCCATGAACGGCGGGCGGTTGTCGGGCCGGCGGGTGCTGGTGATCGGCGCGGGTACGCAGCGCTGCGACGATCCCGAGGCGCCGGTCGGCAACGGCCGGGCCATCGCGGTGCTGGCGGCCCGTGAGGGAGCGTCGGTCGTCTGCGCCGATCGCGACCAGGTCTCGGCCGAGGAGACCGCCGCGTGGATCGGCAAGGAGGGAGGCAACGCGTCCGTGCTCGTCGGCGATGTCGCGTCCGAGGAGGTGTGCACCGCTCTGATCTCGGACGCGGCCCAGGACGGGATCGACGGTCTCGTGCTCAACGTTGGGATCGGTCGCGGCATGGGCATGAGCGGGACCACCGCCGACGACTGGGACACGACCTTCGCCGTCAACCTGCGCAGCCATTTCCTCCTCGCGCGGGCGGCGCTACCCGTCCTCGGCGAGGGCGCAGCGATCGTGTTCATCGCGTCGGTCGCCGGGCTCCAGCCGGGCAGCCGCCTGCCCGCGTACGACGCGTCGAAGGCGGGCGTGATCGGCTTGTGCCGGCACGTCGCCCTCGAGGGCGCCCGCCAGGGCGTGCGCGCCAACGTCGTCGCGCCCGGCCTGATCGACACGCCGCTCGGGCGGTGGGCGTCGCGAGGGCGGCCGGCACGCGAGCGCACGCCGGTGCCGCTCGGCCGCCAGGGAACCGGCTGGGAAGTGGCGGCGGCGTGCGTGTTCCTGCTGTCGGACGACGCCAGCTATGTCACCGGCCAAGTGCTCGCGGTCGACGGCGGCCTCACCCTGATCTGAACAGAACGCAAAGGCACGTGACCCCGTTTTCCGAGGTCAACTGCCTGAACGATGGGGCGAGGCGTCGATCGTGGCCACCGGCTGCCCCGGCGGGAAACCAATCGTGGCCACCGCCGGCAAAGTGGCCAAATAGCTGTCACACCGCTGCGGCACAATGGGCGCAGTGGCCACGCTCTCCCCCCAGCGCCAACTTCCTCTCGCCGCCGACGGCCCCCTCCGGGGGTTCCATCCCGCGATCGCGACCTGGTTCGTGCGCCGGTTCCCGGACGGGCCCACCGACGCGCAGGTCGAGGGGTGGCGGCACATTGCCGGCGGCGCCGACACGCTGATCGCGGCCCCCACGGGATCGGGCAAGACCCTCGCCGGCTTCCTCGTCGGCATCGACCGGCTCTACCGCGCCCACGAGGCCGGCGACGACATCGACGACGTCACTCGAGTCGTGTACGTGTCGCCGCTCAAGGCGCTGGCCGTCGACATCGCCGAGAACCTCGAGCGCCCGCTGGCCGAGATCGCCGAGGTCGCAGCCGACCTCGGCTTCGACGCGCCCGAGATCCGGGTCGCGGTGCGCACCGGCGACACGACCTCCTCCCAGCGCAGCGCCATGGTGCGGCGCCCCCCGAGCTTCGTCGTCACCACGCCGGAGTCGCTGTACCTGCTCGTCACCAGCGACAAGGGGCGCGAGGCGCTGCGGACCGTCGAGACCGTCATCGTCGACGAGATCCACGCGGTCGCGCGTGACAAGCGAGGGTCGCACCTCGCCCTCACCCTCGAGCGGCTCGAGGCGCTGTGCGACCAGCGGCCGAGCCGGATCGGGCTCTCCGCCACCCAGCGACCGATCGAAACCGTCGCCCGACTGCTCGTCGGCGCCCGGCCACTGCCCGAGATCGTCGACGCCGGCCACCTGCGAAATCTCGATCTCGCGCTTGAACTACCCGACGGCGAGCTCGAAGCCGTCGCCCCGGCCGAGCAGATGGCCGACGTGCTCGACCGCATCGCCGGGCTCGTGCGCGAGCACCGCACCACCTTGGTGTTCGTCAACACCCGGCGCATGGCCGAGCGCATCGCGCACCTGCTGGGTGAGCGCCTCGGCGACGATGCCGTTGCCGCCCACCACGGCAGCCTGTCGAAGGAGCGCCGCTACCGCGTCGAGACCCGGCTGCGCGCCGGCGACCTGAAGGCGCTCGTCGCGACCGCGTCGCTCGAGCTCGGCATCGACATCGGCCCGGTCGAGCTCGTGTGCCAGATCGGCTCGCCCCGCAGCATCGCCACCTTCCTCCAGCGGGTCGGCCGTTCGAACCACACGCGCGTCGGCACGCCCAAGGGCCGGCTCTACCCGCTGACGCGCGACGCGCTGGTCGAGTGCACCGCGCTGCTCGCTGCCGTGCGCGCCGGCCGGCTCGATGCCATCCATCCGCCGCAGCTCCCGCTCGACATCGCGGCGCAGCAGATCGTCGCCGAGACCGCGGCGAAGGAATGGCGCACCGACGAGCTCTACGAGCTCGTGCGCCGAGCAGCGCCGTACACCGAGCTCACCCGCGCGCAGTTCGACGAAGTGATCGAGCTCGTGGCCAAGGGCATCCAGACCGGGCGCGGCCGGCGCGGCGCCTATGTGCACCACGACGCGGTGAACGGCGAAGTGCGCGGTCGAAAGGGGGCGCGTCTCGCCGCGCTCACGTCCGGCGGCGCGATCCCCGAAACCGGCGACTACCGCGTGGTGGCCGAGCCCGACGACACGTTCATCGGCACGGTGAACGAGGACTGGGCGGTGGAGTCGATGGCGGGCGACATCTTCCTCCTCGGCACCCACTCGTGGCAGATCCGCAAGGTCGAGCTCGGGGTGGTGCGGGTGCGCGACGCCGGCGATGCCGCCCCCACGATCCCGTTCTGGCTGGGCGAGGCCCCGGCGCGCACCGACGAGCTCTCACAAGAGGTGTCGGAGCTGCGCCGCCGCGTCGACGAGCTCCTCGGCGCCGGCGATCCCGACGGCGCTCGGCGCTGGGTGATCGAGGCGGCGGGCGTGAGCGAGGAAGCCGCCGCGCTGCTCGTCGACTACCTCGCGGTCGGCCGGACCGTGCTCGGCGCGATGCCGACCCAGGACCAGCTCGTGCTCGAGCGCTTCTTCGACGACACCGGCGGCATGCAGCTCGTCGTCCATTCGCCCTACGGGGGCCGGGTGAACCGGGCTCTGGGGCTCGCGCTGCGCAAGAAGTTCTGCCGGACCTTCAACTTCGAGTTGCAGGCCGCCGCCTCGGACGACGCGGTGATCCTGTCGCTCGGACCGCACACGAGCTTCGTGCTGGACGAGGTGCCCCGCTACCTCAGCAGTCGCACGATCGAGGACACGCTGCGGCACTCGATCCTCGACTCGCCCATGTTCCAGGCGCGCTGGCGCTGGAATCTCAACCGCGCGCTCACGGTGCTGCGGTTCCGCGGCGGCCGTCGCAATCCGCCGCCGATCCAGCGCATGGAGGCCGACGACCTCATGGCGGCCGTCTTCCCGCAGGCGGCGGCGTGCCAGGACAACCTGACCGGGCCGATCGAGATCCCCGATCACGTCCTGGTCCGGCAGACCATCGCCGACACCCTGCACGAAGCCCTCGACGTAGAGGGTGTGCGCGGGCTGCTGCAGCGGATCGAGGCCGGCGACGTCGCGGTCCATTGCGTCGACACGACCGAGCCCTCGGTGCTGGCGCACGAGATCGTCACCTCGCAGCCGTACACGTTCCTCGACGACGAGGAGTTCCAGAATCGGCGCACCAACGCCGTGAACCTCCGCCGTGGGCTGCAGGTCGACCTGTCGGCAATCGGCGCGCTCGAGCCCGAGGCGATCGAGCGGGTGCATCTGGAGATCACGCCCGAGCCCGTCACCGCCGACGACCTGCACGATCTGTTGAGCTCACTGGCGATCGCACGCGCCCGCGACGACTGGCGACCGATGTGGGACGAGCTGGTCGCGCGCGACCGGGGTCGAGTCCTTGCGCGTGACGGCGAGGAGTTCTGGCACCCGACCGAGGTGCAGCCGCTCGTGGACCTCGCATTCGCGGGCGACGAGCAGGCGATCGCCGACGTCCTCCGGGGTCACCTCGAGGTCACCGGGATCACGACCGCCGACGCGCTGGCCGAGGCGACGACGCTGCCACCGCCGCGTGTCGGCGCTGGGCTCGCGATGCTCGAGCACGAGGGGTTCGCGCTCCAAGGCCGCTACACCCCCGGTGGCCCGGACACCGAGTGGGTGTCGCGGCGACTGCTCGCTCGTATGCACTCCTATTCCCGCCGCAACCGCCGCGAGCGGGTGCAGGCGGTGACGGCCCAGGACTTCATGCGCTTCCTCCTGCGCTGGCAGCACGTGGTCCCGGGCACGCAGCTCGACGGCGTCAACGGGCTGACCACGGTGCTCGACCAGTTGCAGGGATTCGAGGCCCCGGCGGTGGCGTGGGAGCCGGAGCTGCTGGCGCGGCGGCTGCGCGAGTACCGGCCCGCCTGGCTCGACCAGCTCTGCCACGAGGGACAGATCGGGTGGCTCAGGCTCACGCCGCGTGCGCGCGACGATGCCGACGCGCCCGCCGGCGCGCCGTCGAAGGCAACGCCGATCTCGCTGCTGTTCCGGGACGATCTCGGGTGGCTGCTCGAGGCCGCGCGCGCCGGGACCGACCCGTCCGAGCCCACTCGGGGCGCGACCGCCGAGATCGTCGAGCTCCTGCGCGAACGGGGCGCCTGCTTCGCGTCCGAGCTCGCGACCGCTACCCGTCGTCTCCCGAGCGACGTCGAACGTGCACTGTGGGACGGTGTGGCTCGGGGGCTGATCACCGCCGACGGCTTCGGCGCGATCCGGGCCCGCGTCGGCGGCCCCCGCCAAGCCCCCTCCCGCCGACTGTCACGACTTCTGCGCGGGTCGCACGGTCACAGGTCGGCTCCGGGTCGCTGGTCGCTGGTGCCGTCGACGGATGCCGAGCTCGATCGCGACGAGCTCTCCGAGGCGGTGGCCGAGCTGCTGCTGAACCGCTGGGGCATCGTGTTCCGCGATCTGGCGTTGCACGACTCGATGCCGTACCCCTGGCGAGACCTGCAACGAGCGCTGCGCCGGCTCGAGGATCGCGGCCTGGTGCGCGGCGGTCGGTTCGTGTCCGGCTTCAGTGGCGAGCAGTACGCGCTGCCAGCGGCGGCCGAGCAGCTCGCGCACGTGCGCAAGCTTCCCCGTTCCGGCGAGCGGGTCGTGATCAACGCGGCCGACCCACTGAACCTCGTTGGGATCGTGGTCCCCGGCGCGACCGTCCCTGCGGTCCGGACCCGGCAAGTGGTCTACGTCGACGGCGTACCGGAAGAGCTCGCTGCGACGACCGAAGCCCGCATCGCGTAACGCCCCGCAGTCGAGTCCCGCGCCAGCTATTGGCGACTGGCCGCGTCGGTGGCGGCGACCGTGCGAGCCACCTCGGCCCACCGTTCGCGCATCGCGGGGTCGTCGTGCCAGCTCGCGGCGGCGAAGTAGCAGATCACCCGGTCGGCCACGCCCGCGTACCGCCCGAGGATCTCGTCGGCGAGCGCGTCCCACGTCGACGTGAGCGTGAAGACGTCGAGCATCTCGTCGGTGAGCGTCGCCGCCATGCCGGCAAAGTCACCCGCGGCCTGTTGCTCGTGGAGTCGCTCCGACGTTCCCGGCCAGCCGTGCAGCTCGAAGATCGACGAGTACGTGCGCGTCGAGCCGTAGAACGCGAGCTGGAGCCGAGCTCGCTCGCGCCAGGTCGTCTGCTCCTCCTCCGTGTCGCCGACGATCGTGAGCAGCGGGCACACGACCGCGAGCTCATTCGGGTCGCGACCGGCGCGGCGCGCGCCCTCCTCCAGGTTTGGCCGAACGACTTCGGCGAGGTAGTGCAGCGAGTGCAGGGGGTGCACGTGGATGCCGTCGCCGACCTCGCCGATGGCGCGGCACATCCACGGGTTGACGCCGGCGACGTAGATCGGCGGGTCGGGCGGATCGATCGGGCCCGGCGACCACATCTGCGGCAGCAGCGAGAACCGATAGAAGTCGCCTTCGAAGCCCAGCTTCTCGTCGCCGCGGAACGCGCGGAAGATCGCCTTCACCGCGAGCACGTACTCGCGCATGCGCGGCCCGGGGTGGTCGAACGTTGCGGAGTACCGGCGCTCGATGTGGCCCTTCACCTGGGTGCCGAGCCCGAGCACGAATCGCCCCGCCGTCGCCTCCTGGAGCTCCCACGCGACTTGCGCCGTCACCATCGGGCTGCGGGCGAACGCGACCGCGATGCCGGTGCCGAGGTCGAGGTGCGTCGTGGCTAGCGCAGCCGCCGTGCACAGGTTGTAGGCGCTGCGCCCGCTCTCGGTGATCCAGAGCCCCGCGAAGCCGGCGTCCTCGAC
>JAPSGP010000415.1 GCA_031177445.1 Acidimicrobiia bacterium | reverse complement strand
GCTCCCCGGGTTCCCCGCCCCATCGGTCACCGCGGCGACGACCGCGTAGGTGCCGTTCGCCAGGATCGCCGAGGTCACCGACCATGCGCCGTCGGAGGGGGTCGCGGTGAGCGTCTGCCCGGCGATCGTCACGGTGACGACGCCCGGAGCCTCGACATCGGTCGTGCCGCTGATCGTCGGGGTCGTGTCGGTCGTGATCGCGGTCGCCCCGTCGGCGATGGTGACCGCGGGCGGGGCGCTGTAGAACTCGTTGGAGTCAAGCGAGATCGCGCCGCCCAGGGCCAGCGCGCGGCCGTTGACCTCCGTGCCGGCACCCATCGCGACCGCGTCGAGTGCCATGAGCGTCCCCGCGAACTTGGCGTTCGCACCGACGGCACCGGCGCCGTTTACCTGCCAGAACACCCGCGACGCCTGGGCACCGCCCGTCAGCGTGACGCGGGTCCCGGCGGCCATTGTCAGTGCCCCCCCGATCTTGAAGACGAAGACGGCGTTGGGGTCTCCCCCGCCGTCGAGGGTCACCGTTCCGGTGTTCGACACGGCGGCAGCGGTGGAGTGCAGGCCGGGCGCGAGCGTCAGGCCGGCCAGATTGCCCGCGAGCGCGGTACCGCCCGTCCGTCCGGCCACGCCGTTGTAGGCGGTGACGAGGTCGGTGTGGGCCTGGCCGGCCGTGCTCCCAACCCGGGTCGCGCCGGTGACCACGCCGGGAGGGAAGCCGGTGGGCTCCGCGTTCGCCTTGACACCGAGGTCGCCCCGCAGCGTCGTGTGGGGGGCGCCGACGGCGTTGACGGTATTGCCGACGGAGGCGCCGCTCAATACCGCGTAGGTCGACGCCTGACCGAGGTCGACCATGGGCGTCGAAGCGGCGAGGGCCGACGGGGCGGCCGGTCCGAAGCCCGCGACCAGCAGGCCGGCGGCGAGCGCTGCGAGGAAGAAGGCCTTCGCCCTACATGTGGCGGGAGATCCTCGGCCGAGTGGCCGGACCTGATCGAGACAGTGGGACGACGACTGCAAACCGGACATAACGAGCCCCTTCCAAGGGGGCTGCCCGAGCCCGGCGGTTTGACTTTATGTCAAGAGTTCCATCATCGGCATTCGGCGTCGCGGGCTTGAGCCGAACCACGCCGGCCGGGCCGGAGGTCTGGGCCCGAGCAGATTCGCGAGTGGCGCCTTACCTACTCGTTCGTCTGGGAGTCCGAGGACGTAGGGGTTGCCTTCTCGGAGGCGACGACGTGAGTGACCATGGCGTCGGTGAGCTTGGCGACGCGCTGGGGCAGGTTTATCGACAGCCACTTCGAGGTCTGTTCGGGCAAGGTCGAGACGATCACCTCGTCGAACTCTCCCGGGTCCCAGGTGTCGGTGACCGCGCTGGTCGGATCCCTGTGCCCGACGCGCCCGCTCACGTCGAGCCCGGCGTCGCGCATGAGCTCAAGCGCCGACTCGAGCTGGCGCGCTGTTGCCTCTCGGCCGGTGCTCGCCGGCGCCAGCAAAGTGAAGCGCACAGGGCCGCGCTCGGCGCGGGCACGCAGCGCATCCAGTAGCTCTGGCGAATCAGCGGTGCGGTTCGCGACGACCAACACACTGAATGTCACAGCCAAGGTTGAGGCCCCCTTCGTACCCACTGGTAGATCTCCCCGCCGGCTCACCCAAGTAAACCGCCACGACGCGATACCGGATGATCGAGCACCACGCGCAGATGGCGCGGCCATGTCGAGGGCCGGCATACGTGCAGTCGCACGCTCATGCGCCGGTTGCCCTGGCATCTACGCCTCGTGGGGTTTGGTTGCCCTGATCGTCGATCCCATCGCGCCGAACTTCTTCGCCTTGCGGCGGGTGTCCTCGAACTTCGAGCGCGAGTAGGTGTCGACGAGGTCTCCCTGCTTGATGTCGGTGTAGCCGCGTGCGACCAACTGCCGCGCGTGCTCTCCCTCGAGGAGAGCGCCGGCGATTCAGCCTGTCCAGAGGTCGATGCGGTCGCGCGCGTCGGCCGAGACCTCGGTGTGGATGACGACGTCGGCGACCTGGAGCCGCCCGCCAGGGCGCAGCACGCGGTCGATCTCGTCAAACACGACCTGCTTGTCCGGCACGAGGTCGATCACGCCGTTTGAGATCACGATGTCGACCGAAGCGTCCGCTAGCGGCAGCGATTCGATCAGCGATTCGTGCAGCTCGACGTTCGTGATCCCCATCGCGCGTGCGCTCGCCCGCGCGCGGTCGAGCATCGTTGTTGTCATGTCGACGCCGACGACGCGGCCGCGCTCGCCTGCCATCTGGGCGGCGATCAGCAGGTCGGTGCCCGCCCCGCAGCCGAGGTCGAGCACCGTCATGCCCTGCTCGATCGGCCCGAGTGAGAATGGGTTGGCGACGCCCGCGAAGCTCGCCACGGTCTGATCCGGCACCCTGGCGAGCTCGGGCTGGGGGTAGCCGAGCTGCTCGGCCCAGGCGCGGCCGGTGGGGAAGATGAAGTCGCGCGCGGGCTCGGTTGAGACCTCGGTGTAGGTCTTCTCGATCTCTGAGCGCAGCAACTCGACGTCGACCGTCACCTCGGTTGTCATCGTCCTCCTCTGGGACCGTGGCCAGAGACGGAAGGTACGCTTGCGAAATGCATCGTGCTAGGTCCACCTTGCGATAGATGGCTTTCCCTGAGGGAATAGTCGACGCGCTCGATCCCGCGCGCCTGCGGCTGCTCGTCGAGGTCGGACGGCGCGGCTCGATCTCGGCCGCTGCCGAGGTGTGCCGGATCGGCCAGCCGTCCGCGACCAAGCACCTCCAGACGCTCGAGGCGGCGGTCGGCGCGCGGCTCGTCGAACGTCACGGGCGCGCCAGCCGGCTGACCGAGGCGGGCGAGCTCGTCGCGGGCCACGGGCAGCGAGTGCTCGACACGCTCGAGAGCCTCGAGGAGGATCTGCGCGCGCTGAGCGGCGCGGAGCGCGGGACGCTCGCGCTCGCCGCTTCGACGACGCCGGGCAGCTATGTGCTGCCCTCGATCCTGCAGTGCTTCGCCGACCGCCATCCGGGCGTGGACGTCGACGTGGTGATCGGTTCGAGCGCCGGGGTAGCGGACCAGGTCGAGCCTAGCGGGGTGACGGGAGGTCAAACGGGC
>JAPSGP010000414.1 GCA_031177445.1 Acidimicrobiia bacterium | reverse complement strand
CTGTACCCCCCCCGCCGGGGCGCGCGCCGCCCACGCCAGGTTGCCGAACCCGGTGAAGCGGCCGGCGATGATGGGCGAGTTCCCCAGGGCACTGCTGATCTGGAGCCGTGATCCGAAGACCACGTCGACGGCGAGCAGGCCCACGACGGCACCGGTCGCGAGGATGAGCGGGTCGAGCGAGGTCCGGCGCCCGGCAGCCAGGTAGATGCCGCCCAGCACGATCGCCACCGCGACGACGAAACACCAGTACGCGAGCGCGCCGAGGTCGTGGAACGGGACGAGCCGAGCGAGGAAGACGGCGGGGATCGCGCCCAGCAGCGCCAACGCTGCGTACTGGAGCCGGCTGACCGTGAAGACCCCGGCGAACCGGCTCGTCAGCCACAGGACGGTCGCGACGAGCAGCAGCGCGTGCGCGGTCACGAACGCGATGCCGACCGGCTCGACCTGATCGGCGATGAAGCGCGCCGCCTGATCGGATTCGATCAGCGTGTCGACCCGGTTGTCGTAGCTGCCACCACGGTCGCCGACTTCGAAGGGACGCCCCGCCATCGAGTCGGGACGATCGACGCCGAGGACGTCGAGCACCGTAGGAGCGACGTCGACGAGCTGCACGAACCCGGCCCGCCGGGTGGTCGCCGAGCGGAGCAGGCCGGCCTCGGTGCCCGGTGCGTGCAGCGCAGCCACCGTGAGCGTCGTCTCGCTCGCCGAGTACGCGGGACCGACCACCATCACCGCGTCCCGGTCGAGGTCCACGTCTGCGAGCAACTCGCCGAAGAGCTGGTCCGTTCGCTGCAGGGCCTCGGCCAGCAGCACCTTGCGCTGATCGTCGGTCGCGAGGTGGCGATAAGCGTCAGCGCGCACGAGGTCGGACGCTTCGACGAGCACGACGGACCGCGGCTCCCATACGTTCCGGAACGCCGCCGCCACCGCACGGTTATCGAAGCGCAATCCGTAGGGCGCATTTGCATCCGGTTCGAGGAGCCCGTCGTCGACGCGCCCGGCGGGCACCTTCCCCACCGGGCTCATGAGCGCGCTCACTGCCGACCGGCGAAACGCCGGCGGCTCGCCCTCGGGCTCCATGCCGTCCCCGTTGGCGATGACCGCGCGGGAGTAGCCCGCGGCGGCCAGCGCCTCCCCGAGGGCGCCCGGTTCTGCGTCCAGGGGCAGGTCGGCGTTCTTGGCGTCGATCTGAGCGATGCCCAGCTGGACGAGGCCGCGCTCGGCGACGCGACCGGTCCGGCGCTGGTACACCTCGCCCGCGCTGTCGGGCGGGAACGACTCGTGGACATCGAATCCTTGCCCGTCGGTGGCGCCGGCGTCACCGATGGCGCGGGTACCCGCGCCGAGCGTCACATACCCGTCACCGAGGCGCGTGGGCCGACCGCTGAGACCGACCGGGGTCGCCCGTACCGCGAGGTCGGCGATGCCGGCGTCGGCGAAGAACGCCTCGAGGTTGGGCAGCTCGACCTCCGCCAGCTCCTCCCACGACACATGCGGGAGCGACACGATCAGCACCCGGTCGGCGCGCGCCGAGCCACCGGCTGGCACCGGCGCGGCGGCCGGAGCTGCGATCGTCAGGAGCGCGGCGACGACCAGGAGGCCTGCCACGGGTCGTTTCATGCGTCGGTATTGATACTGGATGCCGGCACGGCCTTGGTGTCGGGCGGCGCCGGGCTCGCGCGGGGCCAGTCGATCGCGACGTCGCTCGCCCATACGTCGTTGGTGGGCTCGAGTCCGAACGTCCGAACGGTTGCGTCGGTTTGCGTCGCCATCCAGCGGACGTTCGGATCGTCGCCATTGAGCGCGGCGAATCCCGACCTCGGCAGCGCGCGCATCATCTCCGCCTTCTCGTGTCGCGTCCCTTCGACCGTGCGCAGATACCGACGATGCTCGCTGCCGACGCTCGTTACGACCGCGATCTGGGGCCGAACGAAGCGCGCGTACCGCTCCATCTGACCCGGACGATGGATGCCGACTTCCATCACGGCATAGCGATCGCGCCGCCTGAGCCGCACGACGGCGTGCGCCGGGACGCGATGCTTGTCGTCAGCATCGAGCACCGCCGCGACCGCACGCGCAGTGGTCGTCTTGCCGTAGGTGCCGACGACAGCCACAACGCGCACGTTGCGCGCCACGGTTGCTAGCCAGACACGGGCCACACGAGCCATCACGGACCAGGCGAGCAACACCACGACTCGCCGCAGCTCGGTCCGCCACAGCGGCGTGCGCAGGAACGCATCGCGCACGACCTGACCTCCGGTGCAGCGTCCGACGCCGGGCTTACAGTACGCCCCGCTTGGATCGCCGCTACGAGGACCACTGTCTCGTCGACCCCCTGTTCTACGACACGCCGTCGACCGCGCGCGCGGACTGCGATCTCGACCGCGAGCTCCCGCCGGACTGGCGGCGCATGGCCTGAGACTGCACCCGGCGCGCGGCCGGAACTGATCCTCAACGTCGCACAGGATCGATCGCAGCTGACAGAAGCGCCTTCGAACCGGACGCCCGTAACAGATGTGGGGCGAGCGAGACGAGACAGGCGTGCATACCGATGAGACGCGTCGAGCAGCCGCGTGGGTCAAGGACGACCCGTTTGGCGTCGAGTTCGCCGAGATCGCCATCGGAGACGATCACCTGACGGCAACGGGTGTCGCAGTCGGAACCGCGCCGCTTCCCTACCGGCTCGACTACGAGCTCGAGACCGAACCGGGTTTCGTGACCGCGCGGCTTCGCGTCACCAGTCGTGGCGAGGGATGGCGCCGCGAGCTCGACCTACGGCGCGAGGCGAGCGGGGTCTGGAGCGTCGGCGGGGACGAGGAAGGTGACGTCGACCTGCCGACCGCCGGCGGTAATGCAGCCCGTTTCGCCGACGCGCTCGACTGCGACCTCGGGCTCTCGCCCGTGACGAACATGATGCCGATCCTCCGCCATGGCCTCCTGCAGAGTGGCGGGCCGATCGAGTTCACGATGGCTTGGGTCGAGGTTCCGGCACTCGCGGTGCGCCCAGACAGCCAGCGCTACCGTCATCTCGCTTCGGCCCCGGATCGCCACGTAGTTCGCTTCGAAGCGGTCGACGGTGATGTCGGCCGCGAAGCTGCCGTCGA
>JAPSGP010000413.1 GCA_031177445.1 Acidimicrobiia bacterium | reverse complement strand
GATCTCGCCGGGTTCGACTGCGAAGGAGAGCTCCTCGACCGCGACGATCCTGCCGTAGTGTTTGGCGAGCCCGTGTGCCGCGATTGCGGCCGCGCCGGCGCTTACCGCGGACGCGGCCGGGCTCGCCCGCCGCTCGGCCCGATGGCCGGCGGGACCCTTCGTCATACGTTCGACCCTCCGCGGTTCGTCATCTTCCGTCCAGCGTAGGACGCCTGCCGTGTACTCGCTGCGTGCGCCCACGTTTGCTCAGCCGTCGGGAGCATGCCGTCGCCGTCACATCCCGGCTCTGAGCGCTTCGACAGGCTCCATGCGAGCCGCGCGCAGCGCCGGGTAGCTGCCTGCGAGGAACCCCGTAACGCCGCCGATCAGCGGTGCGGCGAACGGGGCGAGGGGGTCGAGGACGGGGGTCCACGACTGGTAGGCCGACACGCCGACGACGACCAAGGTGCCGAGGCTGGCGCCGAGTATTCCGCCGATGATCCCAATGGCGCAGCTCTCCAGCAAGAACTGCAGGGCGACATGGGTGCGCGTCGCCCCGACCGCTCGCCGGAGGCCGATTTCACCGGTGCGCTCCATCACGGAGACGAGCGTCACGTTCGCGATGCCGATCGCCCCGACGATGAGCGACACGCCACCGAGCGTGAGGAAGAGCAGGGTGAGGTCGCTCTCGACGGCCTCACGCACCCGTTTCTGCTCGGGCGCGAACACGACCTTCAGCCCGTCCGGTTTGTGCGGTGCGAGGGCAAGCGGAATTTGCTCGGCGATGAGGCGGGTGGCGCCCAGGCGCGTTTCCAGTACGACCGACTCGGGACTCCCCAGGCGGTACAGGCGCCGAGCGGTGCCTTCGGGGATGATGATGGAGGTGAGCAGGTCGTGCTGGCGCGCGACGCTCTCGAGGATGCCGATGACGAGAAAGAGCTCGTCGCCGATCCTGATCGCGGAGAGCTGCTCGACACCGGCGATTCCGAGCTGGGCAGCGGCGTTCGGGCCCAGTACCGCGACGCGGTCACCTCGCCGGGAATGCCCCCCGTCGGGTAACCGCCCGGTGCGAACCTTGGCTCGCACAGCGTTGAAGAGGCCGAGCGATCCCGCCTGGACGGCGAGCTTGAAATCGGTCCTGCGTTGAGGGTCGCTCACGGGCGAGGTGCTGACGAGCGCATCGCCGACGTCGACGGTGCTCACGTTTCCGGCCGCGACGACGCCGTTCAGACGTTCGAGGCGCTCGGGAGCGTCCCACGGAAGCGTGTTCGGCGTGGCATCCTCGGGTGCGGGTCTCGTGGTGACCTGTATCTCGGTCGCAGAGACCTCGTCGAACCGGCCGACGATGCGGTTGTTGGCCGTCCGGGTCAGCCCCAGCGTCGCGACGAGCGCGGTGAGGCCGATCGCCGTTCCGACCACCGTCAGGGCAGTGCGACCCGGCCGGCTGAACAGGCCGGCCAGGGCCTCGTTTCCGAGGTCGACGGGAGAGACGGCGGCCGGCCGAACCGAAGCTTCGGCGTCGCCGGCGGCCTGACGGCCGTTGCGCGGCCGCCAGCGCAGGGCGCGGAGGCGCACCGCCTCGGCCTTCGACGACTTCACGCCTCCTCCGTGAGGATCCCGTCCACGATCCCGACGCGGCGGCGTGCTCGGGCGGCAACCTCGGGTGCGTGCGTGATCATGAGGATCGTAAGGCCTTGCGTGTTCAGCTCCTCGAAGAGGTCGAGGAGCCGGGCCGTCGTCGCCGAGTCGAGGTTCCCGGTCGGCTCGTCACAGAGGAGCACGCGTGGAGCGCCGATGAGCGCACGCGCAATGGCGGCCCGCTGGCGCTCACCACCGGAGAGCCGGGTAGGAAGGAAGTCGGCACGGTGGCCGAGCCGGACCTTGTCGAGCGCCGCCTTCGCTCGTTCCCGCCGCCCCCGGCGCGGTTGTCTCCGGTAGACCTCCGAGATCATCACGTTCTCGGCGACCGTACGGTGCGACAGAAGGTGGAACGCCTGAAACACGAAGCCGATGTGGCGGCTCCGCAGGCCGGCACGTTGCTTGTCGGTGAGCCCCGCGACGTCGATGCCGTTGAACGAGTACGAGCCCGACGTCGGGCGGTCCATACACCCGACGATGTTGAGGAGCGTCGACTTGCCCGACCCGGAGGGTCCGACGATCGCGAGCCACTCCCCGGGCCACACGCGCAGGTCAACGCCCCGCAGGGCCTCGACCGGCGGATCGACGCCGAATTGCCGCCGGACACCTCGGATCTCGACAACCGGGGCCGTCACGCCCTCAAGCGCCAACGTCCGGTCCTCCCTCGAAGCCGATCACCACGCGATCACCCGGCTCGAGCGTCCCGCCGACCGGACGCACCTCGGCGAACCCGGTGGCGGACAGCCCGGGGTTGACGCGCACGAACTCGAGCTTGCCGTCGATTGCTCGCTGAACGCGCGAGGAGCCGTCGGGCCCGAGCGAGAGCGCGCTCACCGGTACGGCGAGCACCGCGCCCTTGGTCGACTCGATCGGGACGGTCAATCGCACGGATGCGCCCACGAGGGTCGGCGGCGCGCGGAGGACGCGCACCGCGAAGTAGACGTGGAAGCCGTCCACGCCGTTGGTTCCCGGCGCGTCCGCGACTCGGCTCACGACGCCGCTGCCCTTGATTCCGAGATCGGGCTCGTCGATGCGCACCTTCATCCCGGGCCGGACGAGACGCGCCTGCTCGAGCGGAAGCGCGCTGTCGATGGCGACGTTGACGTCGGTGACCGTCATGACGGTTTCGCCCGGCTGATCGCCTCGGCGTACCAGGCGTTCGCTGACGCGCACGGGCGTGCTCGGCACGAAGATCACCTCGTCAGCCGGAACCTGCACGCCTGCGTGCGCCCGCGCGTTGTCCAGGAGCTCTGCCTCGAGCGGGCGCACGGCGGCGAGCTGCGCTTCCGTCGCCCTCATCGGCTGGAACCCCGCGCGCGTATACATGCGGGCCACGGCGCGCTCGGTGGCCGCCTCGACGACGCCGTCGACCCGGCCGGGGTTGAGACCCAGGCGTCGTGCGGCCGCCTCGAGCTGGCGCACATCCGGGCCGGCGATGCCCGGGCCCAGGTCGCGATACGACGGCCTGCCGCCCTTGAGGAGGAACACGGGC
>JAPSGP010000412.1 GCA_031177445.1 Acidimicrobiia bacterium | reverse complement strand
ACCCGTCACGTCGTCGAGCGAGCGGTACCGCTCGATCTCCATGCCGGTGAGCGACCGGTTCAGGTCGAAGATCCGCACCGACGACGACACCCCCGGCCGCATCGTCACCGTGATCGGCTGCCCCATCACACGACTCCCTCGCAGCCCTTCGGGACCGCTCGTCCGCACTGTGCCGGGAGATTACTGAGTCAAGCAGTCCGCCCCAGCAACGCCAGAAGCGCAGTCTGACGATCGGCTCCGGGTGGGATGTCGTGGCTCGTCCCGAACGCGCCCGATCCGATGAGCGCCTCCTTCTCGGGCTCGATCACTTCCCAGCACGCCTCGACCAGCTCGGGATCGAGCTCGGTGCCCTGCCCGGTGGACTTGGCGACGTCCCAGCCGTGGACGAGCACGTCGAGCAGCCGGTGCCCGCAGTAGACCCTCCCCGGCACCGGGCCGTAGGAGACCGCGCACGGTGCGTCCATCGCCCCGGGTGCCCGGAACGCGGCGTCGGCGTCGCCCGCGGATGCCTCGTACTCGGCCAGCGGGTCTTCGCCGAGCACGTCGCCGTCGAGGCGATCCCCAACCTCGTCGATGGTGCGGCCCCGGGCCAGCGCCCCGGCCCAGTAGTTGCCGGTCACGATGTGGTTGACGAGCTCGCGCACCGTCCACCCGGCGCACGTGGACTCGCGGGCCCAGTGCTCGTCCCCGACGCCGGCGACGTAGCGCCGGGTCGACTCCAGCGCATGGAAGTGCAGCTCCGGAAGATCGAGGTCCATGGCAACCCCCTCGCTGGCCGCGACCAGGAAACTAGAGGAACAACCGGCCGGGTGGCGGCGGCACCCCCCGCCAGCTCAAGTGGTCCATGAAGATCCACGACCGGCGATGGATCGAGCTCGGCCCGTACCAGGCGAGGGCCGACTTGTGCACCGGTGCCGGGTAGCCCACGTTCGACTCGAACCCGTACGCCGGGAAGTGCTCGGCCTCCTCGCGCATCAGCGCGTCACGAGTTACCTTGGCCACGCACGACGCCGCCGCTACTGCCAGCGACGTGGCGTCGGCCTTGATCAGTGTGGTGACCCGCGCACCGAGCCGCAGGTAATCGTGGTTGCCGTCGAGGATGATCCGGTCGGGCTCGCACCCTTGCGCTGCCAGTTGCGCCAGCGCTCGTCGACCGGCCGCCCGTAACGCCGCCGTCATCCCGAGCTCGTCACACTCCTCGTGCGACGCGTGACCGATCCCGATCGCCACCGCCCAGCTCAGCACACGCGCCGCGGCCGCTTCGCGCTCCTCCCGGGCGAGCTGCTTGGAATCTCGTACACCGCGGAGATGCCCGGCAGGCGGCACCACCGCGGCGACGGTCACCGGGCCGGCCCACGCTCCCCGCCCGACCTCGTCGATCCCCACGACAACCCGGTCGCCGTCGCGCCAGCACCGCCGCTCGAGGCGAAGCGTCGGGGAGACGGTCGTCGTAGTCACGTTGCCGGAAACCTAGCAATCGCACCGCGGGGTGCAACGGAAGCCACTTCTTGCTTGCCGTTGTACCCTCCGGTCGTGGAGCCCGGAACCCGGGTCGAGGTGCGATCCCGCTTCGACGAACGGTGGTCGCGCGGCTTCGAGATCGCCGAGATCCTCGCCCCTCCCGGCGAAGAAGGGAACGGCCCGCGTTACCGGATCCGACGTCGCTCGGACGGCTCGGTGCTCCCGACGCTCTTCGTCGACGACGAAGTGCGCGAGGAGAAGAAGCGCTCGATGTGGTGGGTGTGACGGCTCCCAAGGCGAGCGCAAGCGCGCCGACAGAGGGAGGCGGCGGCTTTGCCGACGGCCGCCGACAAGGATCAGCCGTGCTGCTGCAGGCTGGCGATCAGCTCGTCGATCTCGATCGCCTGCAACGTGGTTGTCCGCATCGTCCCCCGTGCCGCCAGCGTGATCGCGGCGCGCGCCATGGTCGCCTCGTCCGGCGACTCGATGACGTTGAGGAAGTCGTACTGGCCCATGAGGCAGTACTGCGAGAGCACTTTGAGCCCCATCGACTCCACTTCCTGGGTCACCTCGCGGATTCGCTCCGGGTGTTCTCGGACCGTCGCCCAACCGTCGGGTCCGAGCGTGGAGAGCATGACGTAAGTAGGCATAGGAGAAGAATCTAACGACCCCGCTCCAGGCGGGCGATGTTGGGCGCCTCGTCCGGGTCGGAATCGGTCGTGAACCACGCGTCGAGCATCTCGTGCGCGATCTCGGGACTCGTGAGCCGCAGGCCCATGACGAGGACGTTGGCGTCGTTCCACCGCCGGGCGCCGCTGGCAGTGGCGGCGTCCGTGCACAGCGCCGCACGCACGCCCGGCACCTTGTTGGCCGCAATCGACGCACCGGTGCCCGTCCAGCAGAACAGGACGCCGGAGTCGACGTCGCCGGTCGCGACCAGCTCGCCGACCCGACGACCGACGTCGGCCCACTGGAGCTCCTCCCCCGCAGGCGGGCCGACCACGAACAGCTCGTGCCCGCGGTCCTCGAGGTCCGCGCGCACGGCGTCGGTAAGCGCGGTCTTCTCGTCCGAGCCGAAGGCGACCCTCATCACGACGAGACTATGACCCGAGGAGGGCGGCCCGAACCTCGTCCAAATCGTCGAAGCGCCGGTGCGCGACCCCGGCGCGCTCGCACCAGTCGCGAAGCTGGTCCTTGGCGAAGACCACGTCGGCGAGCAGCGCCGCCTTGCGATCGCTGATGCCGTCGCCCACGAGCACCGTCGTCATCCCTCGGTGTCGCGCATCCTTGATCGGCGCCTGCTTGCACATCCCGCAGGTCGAGCATGGACAGCACCAGTTCTCGTGCGGGAACCCCAGCTCGCCGGCGTCGAAGTCGACCGCGTTCGTCAACACGTCGACGCCGACGGGCGCGCACGCCTCCTCGACGTAGAAGCCGAAGCCGTCGGAGACAACCGTCACCTCGGCGCCGGCGGCCTGCAGACTCCGCACGAGATCACCGAAGCCAGGGTCGAGCGGCACCTCGCGGGCTGCGGCTCGCAACGCGGCCTCCGATCCGTCGATGAGCTCCCACTCATCACCGAGGCATTCGCGACTGCCGATGAGACCGGCACCGTACTGCTCGTCGAGCGCACGCCATTCCTGGGAGCCGAA
>JAPSGP010000411.1 GCA_031177445.1 Acidimicrobiia bacterium | reverse complement strand
AGCGGGAGCCCGACCTCGAACTCCACCGCCTCCCGGATCATCGGCTCACAGACCTCGCGCGCCAACTTGCCGGGACCACGGCGCGCCGAGCCGTGCGCGAGCGCGTCGCCGGACTCGGTGTCGCTGGTCGCGCCGCCGCAAGCGACCGCAACCAGCGCGAGCGTCGTGCCGGCGACGGCGAGCCCCCGCGTCAGGCGCATCGGCGGCACAGACCGACCAGGTCGATCCGATGGTGTTGGGTGCGGAACCCGGTCGTGCGTTCGATCTCCTCCGTCGCCGCCTGCAGCGATAGCTCCAGGTGCGCGTCGGCGGGGATGTCCTCGATGCGACCACAGCCCAGGCACACGAGATGGTGATGATGCTCGGTGAGGTCCTCGGCGAGCTCGTAGCGGGCGAACTCGTCGTCGGTGACGAGCCGGCGCACGAGCCCGGCGTCCTCCAGGACAACGAGATTGCGGTACACCGAGCTCTGGGCGAGATCGCGCCCGTGTGGCGCGTCCAGGATCTCGGGGATCGTCAGCGGGCGCGACGCGTGCCCGAGCACGGAGACGATCGCCTCGCGGTTGGCCGTCGAGCGCTGATTGACGGCGCGCAGCCGGGCCGCGACCGTGTTGGTCAGGCCATCGTCCGACATCGAGCCGTCCGGCGACCGATCGTCGCCCACCGTGTCCGGGGTCGCCGCCACCCAGGAAGTCTACGAGCGGTCCCCTGCGGGCCCACCGCCGGGTACGTTCCCATCGGTGGACGCGACTGAGCGGTTCGCCGAGCTCGTGGCCCGTCCTCCGGACGAGATCCCGCTCGACGAGGCCGCGCTGGTGCTGGCGCAGCACGCGCATCCCGATCTCGAGGTAGGCGAGGCTCGGGCCCGGCTCGACGAGCTCGCGCGAGCGGTGCCCGACGCCAGCGCAGCGGCGGTGTCCTCGACGCTGTTCCACGACGCCGGCTTTGCCGGCAACACCGTCGACTACGAGGACCCGCGCAACTCCTACCTCGACGACGTGCTTGCCCGCCGGCTCGGCATCCCGATCTCGCTCTCCGTCGTGATGATCGAGGTCGGCCGGCGCCGCGGCGTCCCGCTGGTCGGTGTCGGCATGCCCGGCCACTTCCTCGTTCGCGCGCTCGACGACGAGTCCGCCTACTTCGATCCCTTTCATGGCGGCAGCCGGCTCGATGCCGATGGCTGTCGAGCGTTGTACGAGCAGATCTTCGGCACGCGGCGTCGATTCACTCCGGAGTTGCTCGTGCCGGTGGATACGCGCAGCATTCTGAGCCGGATGCTGGCGAATCTTCAGAACACCGTCGGCCGGCGCGACCCGGCTGCGCTGCCGTGGGTGGCGCGACTGCGGTTGCGAATCCCAGGCTTGGATGCCGACGAGCGCCGCCGCCTCGCCGGCATGCTGCGCGACTCGGGACGGTTCGGCGAGGCGGCAGCCGAGCTGGAGCGGCTCGCGGCCGAAGCCGACGGCGCCGTTGCCGAGGCGTTGCAGCGCGAGGCAGCCGCGACACGCGCGCGGGCCAACTGACCGCAGCGCAGTAGGTTCGATTTCGATGCGAACCCGGGCGCTCCCGATGTTCCCGCTCGGCCGGGTGCTATTCCCGCACGAGACACTCACGCTGCACGTCTTCGAGCCTCGATACCGCGAGATGACCGAGATGTGTCTCACGGGTGACGGTGAGTTCGGTGTGGTGCTCATCGAGCGTGGGAGCGAAGTCGGCGGAGGCGACTCCCGGTTCTCGGTCGGCACGGTGGCGCGGATCGTCGAGGCGGGACGCTTGCCTGATGGTCGGTTCCTGCTCGCGACCATCGGCACGCAGCGGTTCCAGGTCGAGCAGTGGCTGCCCGACGATCCGTACCCGCGCGCCGACGTGTCCCCGCGGCCTGACGATGTGCAGCGCAACGCCGGCGCCGACCTCGGCGCGATCGCGCGGCTCCTCCGGCGCGTTTCCGCGCTCACGGCCGAGCTGGGCGAGCCGGCCGTGGTGAGCGTCACGCTCGCCGACGATCCGGTGCGGGCGTCGTACGAGGCCGCCGCCGCCGCAGGCCTCGGGCCGCTCGATGCGCAGCGCCTGCTCGAGCTCGACGACGCGGCCGAGCGACTCAGCCGACTGCAGACTCTGCTCGCCGACCACGCCGAGCTGCTCGAGCACCGCCTGTCCGGCTCGTGAATTCCGTCGGCGGCGGTCGCGGTTTCGACGCCCGTTCTGTCGGTTTAGCCTGCAGGTCGTGGGGATGGATCCGGATGAGGCGCGCCAGCGAGTGCGAGCCGAATACGCACGCGTCGAAGAGCTCGTTCGCAACCTCAAGTCCGAGTTCGACGGCGAGACGGAGAGCGAGGGGTCCGAGCTCGCCGACTACGACCAGCACCCTGCCGACAACGCGAGCGACACCTTCGAGCGGGAGAAGGACCTGTCGATCCTCGAACAGCTCGAAGCCGAGCTGGCCGAGCTCCAGGCTGCGCTCGAGCGCATCGACGCCGGCACCTACGGGATCGACGAAGTCACCGGTGAGCCGATCGCGCCTGAGCGCCTGGCCGCCAACCCCATCGCACGCACGAACATCGACACCAAAACCGACGCCCCACGGCGGCGGTAGCCTCCGTCGCCGCGAGCGACCGACGGGAGTAGGGGAACATGCAGTTCAACATCGAGAAGGTCGGACAGTGGTCCGACGAGCAGGAGTTCAAGGTCGAGGCCGATCGGACGAAGGCGTACGCGGCCGCGACCAACGACCCGATCCCGCAGCACACGGGTGGTGAGCTCGCGCCGCCGGTGTTCGCGGTCGTCCCGATCTGGGACGTGATGGGCAGCGCCGTCGGCGCGGTCACGCCACCCGAGGCGTTCCCGTTCGTCGTACACGGCGAACAGGACATCGTCTTCCATCAGTCGATCACGCCCGGGTCCGTGCTGCGCTCGCGCGCGGCGCCGGTCGGCGTCCACGTCAAGGGCTCCGGCACCACCGTCGTCAGCCGCATCGAGACTCGTGACGAGGCCGGCGAGCTCGTCACGGAGCAGTACTCGGTGACCTTCTATCGAGGCGTCACCGGCGGCGAGGGCGAGGGCGAGGTCGCGCCCGAGCATCGGTTCCTGGAGGAGCTGCGCGCCACCGACCCGGTCGCGGTCGTCGA
>JAPSGP010000410.1 GCA_031177445.1 Acidimicrobiia bacterium | reverse complement strand
CCGCGTCGACGCCGAGGCGCTCGGCGAGCCGCATCGCGACGAGGGTGCTGTGGAGGCCGTGCTCCATCGGCACCCGTATCGCGAGGTCGGTCGCCAGCGACAGCGCGCCGATGATCTCGACGGTGCGCACTCGGTCGAGATCGCTCGGCGATGCGGACGACACGGCAGGACAGTACGACACGGGATTTCGCCGCACAGGGGCCGCCAGAGGGAGCCATCGGCAAGATTTTGATAATCACAGTCGAGCTCCTTTCGACGTGGCAGTTCCGAGGCTTCCGTCGATTGTCCCGCCATCCTCCGGCCACGGACGGCTAGTACGACCGTCGGCTAGACGCGTTGCTGCGGAGCGAACTGCGGACCACCTCGTCCCCAGGACTGCTCGCCGTTTCGTACCAAATCGGCGTTGTGCCGAGATCGGAACAGCGCAGATTGTTCCGAGGTCGTGATTGTTCCGAGGTGAGCGTCGTTCGGCGCGTGGTGCGGGCGCATGGTCGGTGGCGAGGTCGGAACAATCAGAGGCTGTCGAGGAAGACGAGGAGCGGGTCCGCTGGCTGGTAGCGGCCCACCGCTGTGCCGGGCGGCGTGACACGGTCGATCGCTCTCTGCTTCTGATTCATGTCGGCGTGCAGGTAGACGTGGGCGGTGGCGAGCTGCTCGTGTCCGAGCCAGAGCGCGATGATGGCGATGTCGGTGCCGGCGTGGAGGAGGCGCATGGCGGCGGTGTGCCGGAGGGTGTGCATGGTGACGTGCTTGTCGCGCAACGAGCGGCAGCTGATGCGGGCGGCCTCGAGGTGGCCCGCGAGGCGGTCCTCTATGGCGTCGTGGCTGAGCCGTGTCCCGGTTCGGGTCGGGAACAACGGATCGCTTGGTTGACCTCCGCGCTCTGCAAGCCACTCCCGTAGCACTGCGACGGTGAGCCGGGTGAGGGGCGTGGCTCGTTCCTTGCGGCCCTTGCCCATGCAGCGCACGTGAGCGCCGCGTTCGAGCACGACGTCGCCGCGGGAGAGGCCGATGAGTTCAGAGATGCGCAGCCCGGTCTGAGAGGCGAGGACGAGCATGGCGTGATCGCGCCGGCCGGCCGAGGTGTCGCGGTCCGGTGCGGCGAGGAGCGCGTCGAGCTCGGCGTCGGTCAGCCAGGTGACGGCTCGCCGGTCGTGTCGCTTGGTGGGGATGGCGAGCACTCGCTGGATCGTGGCGGCGTGTTCGGGGTGGCTCAGCGCGGCGTAGCGGAACAGGGAGTGGATAGCGGCGAGCCGCCAGTTGCGGGTCCGGATCGCGTTGTGGCGGTCGACCTCGAGGTGGTCCAAGAACGCGGTGATCAGCGGCGCGTCGAGATCGGCGATGTCGAGGGCGGATGGCGTCTTGGCCGTCGTGGTGGTCGCGAAGCGGACCAGCAGCCGGAATGTGTCGCGGTAGCCGGCGATCGTGTGTGGCGAGGCTCGGCGTTGCGCGATGAGCCGGTCGGTGAAGAACGCCTGCAGCACAGGGGCGAGCGCCGTCATGGCTGGCCGTCCTCGCGTTCGAGTCGCGCTGCAGCGAGCTGCATGAGCTCGGGGACGGCGGACAAATACCAGTAGGTGTTGGCCGGTTCGACGTGGCCGAGGTAGGTGGACAGCACCGGCAGCACAGCGGAGATGTCCATGCCGTTGCGGTGGGCGTCGACGAGCGTGTGAACCGCAAACGTGTGGCGCAGGTCGTGGACGCGAGGATGGATCGTGTCGGTGCGCAACCCGATCGACGCGGTGACGTCGCGGAAGACGGCGTCGGTCTCCCGTCGATGCAGAGAGCGCCCATTGACCGAGACGAAGAAGCGATCGACGCTTGGCGTTCGGCAAAGCCGATCACGCGTCGTTGCGTAGTCGCGCAGTTCGGTGGTGACCGAGGGGTGCAGGGGGACGAGACGCATGCGGTCGAACTTGGCGTGGCGGACCGTGATCACACCCTCCACCAGGTCGACATCGGCGCGGATCAGCGCCATCGCCTCGCCGCTGCGCATCCCAGTCGCAGCCAACAGCCCGAGCAGCGCCGTCTGGGTTGCTGCCCGCATCGATGGACGGAGCCGACGGGCGGCCGCAAGCACATCGGCGATCTCGTCCGGTGTGTAGATGTAGGGCGTCGGTCGGCGCCGCGGCACTCCCAACAGGCCGGGTGGCGGGATCTCATGAGCCGGGTCGAGGGCGTGCAGGTAGCGAGCGAAGCCGCGCACCGCGCTGAGCCGGAAGTCGACGGTGATCGGCTTGATCCGATCCGGCAGGCGCGCCCACGCGACGGCCAGCTCGATAGTGATGCTCTCAGCGCCGTTGGCGTTGAGAAACGCGACGAACCCTGGCAGGGATTCGCCGTGGCGTCCGAGCTTGAACCCCAGCGCGCGACGCAACCGCAAGTACTCGTCAAGATGATCTCCGAGCGCAGTCATGACGTCGCCGCCGTCGTCGGCCAGGGCCGCGCGATGGCTCGCAGCCGATCGACATCGACCCGCGCGTAGATGGCGGTGGTGCCCACCGAGCGGTGGCGCAGCACCTGGCCGATGTCGGGCAGCGACGCGCCTGCCCGCAGCATGTCGGTGGCCGCGGTATGGCGCAGCCGACGGGGCCGCACCACGCCCAGCTCGGCGCGGCGCGCTGCAGCCGCGACGAGTGAGCTAACCCCGACACGAGTCAAGCCAACGAGCGGCGGCTGGACGCGGAGGAACACCTCCCGCGTCGTGGCGGAACGCGGGCGGCCGCGGAACAAGTACGCGGCGATCGCATCGCCCACATCCACTGGGAGCGGCAGCTGGTCGACGCAGTTGCCCTTGCCGCGAACCGTGAGCTGCCCAGCCCGCCAATCGAGGTCATCGAGGCACAGCGTCGCGACCTCGGTCGCCCGAAGCCCGAGCCGCAAGATCAGCAAGATCACCGCGTAGTCACGTCTACCGATGGCACGTCGCCGATCACAGGCGCGCAACAACGCCTTCTCCTGCGCGGGTGTGATTCCTTGGGGCAACAACGATCGTCGCCGGCCCGACACCGGCAACGCAGCCCCCGACAGGTCGCGCTCGACGAGTCCGACTACGAGGCAGTAGCGGAGGAATGAGCGCAGCGCGCACCCGAAGCGTCGAACCGACGCCGGCGACCACGCACCGACT
>JAPSGP010000409.1 GCA_031177445.1 Acidimicrobiia bacterium | reverse complement strand
GGTACGCGCGCCTGCGCTCCAGCAGGGTCAAGCGCGTTTCGGGCGGGAGGTAGCGGAAGAACGCGAGCTTGAGGGTGAAGTGCTCGGCGTCGACCGCGGCAGCACTCTCTTCGAGCAGCTCGGTGAACATCTGCTCCCCGTCGGACGTGATCCGGTAGACGGTCTTGCGACGTCCGCCCGACAGCGAGGTGCCCTTCGTCGTACGGGTTTTGGCTTTCGTGAGCGCCCGCTTGGAGGGACGCTTCGGGATCGGCTGCTCGTCCTTTTCCACGGCTCCGGACTTGGCGAGCCGGCGCAGAGCGGGGTAGAGGGATCCCCACGAGACCTGCCAGAAGGGGCCGAGCATGGCTCCCAACTGCTTGCGCAGCTCGTAACCGTGCATGGATCGGTCCTTGAGGAGGCCGAGCACGGCCAGCTCGAGCATCCCGTGCTGTCTCATAGGGAGTCGCGCCACCTTTCCCGTTGCTTACCTATCGGATTGATATATCGAACCGATATATCACGTCGATATCATCGGTGCAACACGGCCGCCTCCCAGGCGTAGCCCAGGCCCGGGTTTACCATCCCGAAAATGACAGCCCGCTCATTCGATCCCACCAGTACGCCCCCACCGATCCAGGGGCCGTCCGTCGATTACCGGCTCGCGCGCCGCGCCGCGCTCGCCTCGCTAAGGCGCGGGTCTCTCGATACCGGCGATGTCTGTGATGCCCACCCAGAACTGATGCGCGCCGGCAAGAACATCGGCGAAGACGCCGAACAGCCGTGCCCCATCTGCTCGCACGACTCGCTCAAGTTCGTCCGCTACGTCTACGGAGACGAACTGAAGCGCAACAGCGGCCGCGTGGTCTACCCACCGGAATGGCTGCGCGAGCTCGTCACGACCTACGACCAGTTCACCTGTTACGTGGTCGAGGTGTGCGTTGACTGCGCGTGGAACCATCTCGTCAAGGCATATGTGGCCGGACGGCGACACCGCCGTCCGTCCGGGCGGGTGGGTGAAGACAGACGTTCGTCGAGAACTTAGGTGAGCGGAGCCGCGCCTCGCGTCGCGACCGGCATCCGAGTTGCAGGGGCGGTTCTGGTGGCCGGCTACGTGTCTGGGCTCGTTCCGGGAGCCGTTGTCTCCCTCGTCGGGGGGCTCGCGCTCATCACGTTCGGGCGCGCCCTGCTACTCGATCGACATGGGACAGCGGTATCGGGGGCGGCTCTCGCGATCGCGGCCGGCGCGTTGGGCGTCCCCGCGCTCAGGTGGGGGACCTTGTCGTTGTCCGAACTCGTCGGCGTCCAGTCGGTACTCGGCCCCTCGGTCGCCGTGGGACCGACACAGGCCGCGGTGTCGTCGGCTATCGCGCTGGGAGCGACGTTTGTGGCTCTGGCGGCGTGGTCGATAGAACCCGCCGCCGATTCCCGCGCCGCCCGCGCCTGGTCACTCGCTGAGGGGGTCCTCGGCGTGCTCGCTGCCGTGGTCGTTTTCGCGGCCCCCGGCGTGGGAGGTCGCCTCTCGGACTGGATCGGCACCCCCATGGAGGCCGCGGTTACGGCCGGGGTGACCGGCGCGGGGATAGCCGCAGTTGCGTTCGCGCCGCGGCTGTTCGCGTCGCGTCGCGTTCGGTGGGTTCTCATCGGGGCGTCGGCAGTCGCCGCGTTGTCGGCGGCCGGGGTCGTTGCGAGCTCCTTGTGATTCCGCTGCTGTTTCTTTCGCATGCTGCACTTGCCGCACTCGCGCTTCTCTCGGCCGGGGCCGACGAGGATGCTCGGTCGCGCTTCTTGCGTGGCCTTGCGCTCGCCGGCGCGCTGATCGGATCGCTCTTGTTCTTTGCGAACCCACTTCTTGGTGACGAGTGGCGCACGGTGGAGCTTGCCCCGTCGGGAACTCGACTCGCGGCGATGGCCGTGACCGCGGCGTGGGCACTTGTAGCTGCAGCCGAAGGAAGTACCGGTACGGGGCGGTGGGACGTCGCCGCGTTGACCGGGGTGGGAGCGACGGCCCTCATGTTGTTCGCAACGAATCAATGGCTGGTTCCCGCGCTGCTCTTCGCCGGCATCACGACATTGAGCGTGGCTCTCCTTCTGGATGCCGGGAGCGTCGCTCGCGTCGTGGTCACGGTGGCCGGTCTGACGTTGGGCGGAGCTTTCGCATGGATCGTTCTCGCACGCGAAACATGGGTATTGCTTATGCCTGCCCCGGGCGCGCAACTATGGGTCGCGGTCGCCGCAGCGGCCGCGTTCGCGGTAGTTCCGATCCTCGTTCCACCCGACCAACGAAGCGCATTGCCCGTAACCCCACTCACCCTGGGCGTCGCGTTCGCGATCCTGGCCTCGGTCGCTCGAGGGGCGGGGCCGATCCTGTCTTTGATACTGATCGTAGGGGGACTCGCCGCGGCAGCACGCGTGCTTTTAAGAAGCGACGCGTCTCAACGCGTCATCCTCATGTGGGTAGTGCTCGTTACTTTCGGGCTCGGCGCGCTGGCGAGCAATCCTTATGTGACGACCAGAGCCGGCATCGCAGGGATCCTCGGTGCCTCGGTGGTCGCGTTGTGGCCGCTGAGCCTCGGGCGCGCGCAGATCGAGCGTGGCTTCCTGATCGCGTTCGTCGCGTTGACGGCCGGCTTCAACGCGGTCGCAGCAGCAGCGGCGTTCGCGTTCGACCAGGGCACCTCGATGGCAGACGTGCTCGAGGCCGGTCCCTGGGCCGCGATCACTGCCCTGTTGCCGGTCGTGCTGGCCGCCGGTGTCGTCCTGGGAGCTTCCGTCGGCAGGAATCCGGAACCGGAAGATTTCTCTCCTTCCGCGGTGATCGCGAGCTGGGCGCTCGTCTCCCTCACGGTCGTGGTCGGCCTCTTTCCTTTCGTCGACACACGTGGCACCGACACGACGCGCGGTGTCACCCTTTACGTGCTGGCGGTCGTGGCGGGAGCGCTCGCGACGCGCTACGCGCGCGGTCTGGGCGGGGGGGCCGGACCAACTGGCGAGAGGCGGCGGTTCGCAGCAACAGCTCTGAAGGAGCCGTGGCCCCATGCGGCCAGGCTTACTTCGCTCGTATGTGGCGGAGCGGCCGCGCTGGTCGCCCTCGCGCTCACCTTCTACGGCTTACGGATGGGGTTCTTGTGATCGGAGCCGGGGAACG
>JAPSGP010000408.1 GCA_031177445.1 Acidimicrobiia bacterium | reverse complement strand
TGCACGCGATCGTCGCCGGCGGTCAGTCGATGAACCCGTCGACGGGCCAGATCCTGGAGGCCGTCGACCGTTGCCCGGCCGAGCACGTCGTCGTGCTCCCGAACAACAAGAACATCGTGCCCGTGGCGGAGCAGGTCGACGCGCTCACCGCGAAGCATGTTGCGGTGGTGCCGACGACGTCCATCCTCGAGGCGCTGGCCGCGCTCGTCGCCTACGACCCGCAGGCCGCGCCGGAGGTGAACGTCACTGCGATGACCGATGCGCACGCCCGCGTCCGCACCGGTGAGGTCACCCAGGCGGTGCGCGACGGCGTCGGCGACGCCGGCAGGATCGAGGCCGGCGACTGGATCGCGGTGTGTCGAGACGGGATCCGCGTGATCGACAAGACCGCCGTCGACGCCGCGATCGGGCTGATCGACCACCTCGTCGCGGACGAGAGCGAGCTCGTCACCGTGATCACCGGATCCGACGCGCACGCCGGCGACACCGTTCGGCTCGAGGAGCACGTGGCGCTCATGCACCCGCAGGTCGAGGTCGAGGTCCACGAGGGCAACCAGCCGCTGTACCCATATCTCATCGGCGTCGAGTAACCAGGGGTGGCGGGCCTGACCCTGCGCGAGCTGGCGGCGCATCCCGTCTCGGAGCTGCGCGCCGTCGGTCCGAGGCTCGAGGGCCAGCTGGCGGCGATGGAGATCCGGAGCGCGCTCGATCTCCTCCAGCACTACCCCCGCCGCTATCACGACCGCACGAAGCTCGCCGAGATCGCCGAGCTCGCAGTGGGGGAGGAAGCCACCGTCTTCGCGGAGGTCAAGAAGATCCGCGGCGGACGGACGCGCCAGGGGCGCGCGATCGTCGAGGCCGAGGTGTTCGACGGCTCCTCGTATCTCCGCGTCGTGTTCTTCAACCAGGGGTGGCGGGAGAAGCAGCTGCCGGTGGGGACCGAGGCCGCGTTCTTCGGCAAGGTCGACTACCGGCGCGGCCGGCGGCAGATGACGAACCCGGTCGTCGACGTCCTCGACCGCGTCGGCGAGAACACCGGCGCGATCGTTCCCGTGTACCCGCAGTCCGGGAAGGCCGAGCTGTTCACGTGGCAGCTGCGCAAGCTCGTGGCCGCGTGCCTCCAGAAGACGCGGGAGCGCGGCATCGCCGATCCACTCGATGCCGCCCTCCTCGACGCGCACGCGCTCGTCGATCGGGACCGTGCGTACCGCGGGATCCACCAGCCCGAGACGCACGACGACCATTGGCGAGCGGCGCAGCGGCTGAAGTTCGACGAGTTCCTGCGCATGCAGGTCGGCCTGGTGGCGCGCAAGCGCGCGCTCGAGCAGGAGCAGACCGGCATCGCGCATCAGGTCGAAGGCGCGCTCGTTCCGGCGTTCCTGGGTTCGCTGCCGTTCGAGCTCACGGGCGACCAGGCGCACGCCATCTCCGAGATCCATCGCGATCTCGCGGCCGCTGCCCCGATGCACCGCCTCTTGCAGGGCGACGTCGGCTCGGGCAAGACCGTCGTCGCGCTCACGGCGCTGCTCGTCGCGGTGCAGGGCGGCTACCAGGGCGCGTTCATGGCCCCGACCGAGGTGCTCGCAGAACAGCACTACCTCACCTCGCGGCGCATGCTGACCGGGCTGGCGGTACCGGCGGTGGACACGCTCACGGGGGAACGGCCGCTGCGAGTCGAGCTCCTCACAAACCGCACCGGAGCCGCCGATCGCCGCCGCATCGACGCCGGGCTGCGCCGGGGCGAGATCGACATCGTCGTCGGTACGCACGCGCTGATCTACGGCGAGATCGAGTTCCCGCACCTCGGGCTGGCCGTCGTCGACGAGCAGCATCGCTTCGGCGTGGAGCAGCGCGCCCTGCTGCGCGGGAAGGGTGAGGAAGTCGACGTGCTGGTGATGACGGCGACGCCGATCCCGCGCACAGCCGCGATGCTCGTGTACGGCGACCTCGACAAGTCCGAGCTCCGCGAAATGCCGGTCGGGCGCACGCCCATCACCACCGAGCTGATCGGCTCGAGCCCGCTGGAGCACACGGTGGCCTACGACCGTCTCCGGGCCGAGGTCGTGGCCGGTCACCAGGCCTACGTGGTCTGCCCCCTCGTGGAGGGGTCGCCCCGGGTCGAGGCGAAGGCCGCCGCCGAGGAGTACGAGCGGCTCGGGCGCGAGGAGCTCGCCGGGCTCCGGCTCGGATTGCTGCACGGCCAGCTCCCGGCGCGCGACAAGGAAGCGGTGATGGAGCAGTTCCGAGCGGGCGAGCTCGACGTGCTCGTGGCGACGACCGTCATCGAGGTGGGGGTCGACGTGGCGAACGCAACGGTGATGATCGTCGAAGACGCCGACCGTTTCGGCCTGTCCCAGCTCCATCAGCTGCGCGGTCGGATCGGTCGCGGCGGTGGCGACTCGTACTGCTTCCTGTTCTCCGATCCCGCAACGACGGATGCCGAGTCGCGCCTGCAGGCGCTGGTGGCATCGACGGACGGCTTCGAGCTCGCCGAACGCGACCTCGACATCCGCGGCGCGGGCGAGGTGTTCGGTGAGCGGCAGGCGGGATTCAGTGACCTCAAGCTCGGGCGGATCCCGCGCGACGCGGCCGTCGTCGTCGAGGCGCGCGCGGTCGCAGAACGCATCCTCGATCGCGATCCTGAGCTCGAACATCACGCCCAACTCCGGGAGGAGGTCGAAGATCTCCTCGGCGACGCGGTCGAGTTCCTGTTCAAGAGCTAGCGCGAGGTTCCCGTACGCTCGACACATGGTGCGCGGGACCGGCTTGCGGGTCATCGCCGGCACCGCTGGTGGGTTGCATCTCCAGGCGCCCAAGGGAGGGCGCAGTCGGCCGACCACTGACCGCGTACGGGAATCGCTGTTCGCGTCCCTCGACCAGCACGTGGGTCTCGCGGATGCGTCCGTGCTCGACCTCTATGCCGGCAGCGGTGCGCTCGCCATCGAGGCGCTGTCGCGCGGGGCCGCGAGCGCCGTGCTCGTCGACCGAGACGTGGTCGCCGCCGAGACGATCCGGCGCAACCTCGCGGTCACCCGCCTGCGAGACCGCGCGCGGGTGTGGCGCAGCACGGTGGCGTCGTTTCTCGCCGGACCGGTTCCGCCGGAGGCGCCGTTCGACATCGCGTTCCTCGA
>JAPSGP010000407.1 GCA_031177445.1 Acidimicrobiia bacterium | reverse complement strand
GCTCGCGACCTCGGCCTGGCCGCTCGCCGCGCACCAGCGCCAGCCGAGCGAGCCGCACCAGCCGCAGATCGCGCGCGGGGGCCAGCGCCAGCGACCACACTCGTCGCACCGTTGGAGCACAAGCTCATGGCGGGCCAGCGCCTCCCACCAGGGACGAGAGTCGCGGTCGAGCGCCGGCTGCGCCCAGTCCGGGATCGTCATGCGGCGCGGCGCAGGATCACCGCCGAGGTCGTCCCGGCGACGTAGCCGGGCTGGCCGGTCGAGAGCGCGACCTCGGCGCCCGCGACCTGGCGGGCACCGCAGGTGCCGCGCAGCTGGCCGACCGCTTCGGCGACGTGGTTGAGCCCGTGCACGTATCCCTCGGAGAGGAAGCCGCCATGCGTGTTCACCGGGATGCGACCGTCGCGCGCGGTCGCACCGTCGGTGACGAGCGCGGCGGCGTCGCCCTTGGCACAGAAGCCGTAGTCCTCGAGCTGTAGGAGCACGAGTGGCGTGAACGCGTCGTAGAGCTCGGCCACGTCGATCTCGTGCGGCCCGACGCCGGCGGCGGCGTAGAGGCGGGGGGCGAGATCGGTGGCGGCGGTGGTCGTCAGGTCGCCACGCCCGTTCGAGTACAGCGTGTGACCGCCGCCGTACGCGGCTCCCCGCACCAGGACCGGCACCTGGCGGAGATCGACCGCGCGTTCGGCGGGCACGACGACGAGTGCCACCGCGCCGTCGGTCTCGAGGCAGCAGTCGAAGAGCCGCAACGGCTCGACGATCCAGCGCGACGCGAGGTAGTCGTCCATCGTCAGCGGCTTCCGCATCATCGCCCGTTCGTTCTCCAGCGCGTTCCCGCGCTGACCGATCGCGACCCGGCCGAGGTCCTCGGCCGTCACGCCGAACGCGTCCATGTAGGCGCGCGCCGCCATCGCGAACTGCTGCGGCGGCGTGAAGTAACCGTACGGCGCCTGGTACTGGAACTCGAGCGTGTCGGGCGCGCTCCGGCCGGTTCCTCCCATGCGGAACTCGGAGCGGGCGTTGATGGCGCGCCAGCACACGACGCACTCGGCGAACCCGGTCGCCACCGCCATGGCCGCCGATCCCACCACCGACGCCGACGTGCTGCCGCCGCCCCACAGGTCCAGGTGGTAGCGAACATCGCGCACACCGAGCGACTGCGCGACCAGCGCCGCCTGGACCGAGTCGCCGACCCGATGGCAGGCCACACCGTCGACATCGGCGGTCGTGAGCCCGGCGTCGTCGAGTGCGGCGCGGATGGCGCGCAGCGCCAGCGTCAGGGTGCTGACACCCGAGTTGGCCGTGAGCTCGGTGTAGCCGACGCCGGCGATCGCGGCGCGGTCACGGAACTCAGAGGCCGTAGACGCGTTCGGCATTGCCCGCCAGCACCTTGCGCTTGTCGTCGTCGTCCATCCCGGCGGTGAGCTCGGCGACGTACTTGGCCGTGTTGGGCCACAGCGTGACGCTGTGCGGGTAGTCGGTCGAGAACATGCACGTGTCGGCGAGCCGGGGCACGCCCGCCTTGATGAGCTCGAAGCCGATCGTGTCGTCGAGCCCGGTGACGAACACGTTCTCGCCCAGAAACTCGCTTGGCCGGCGGCTGAGCTCGACGCCGTGCATGACCTTGCCCACGTCGTACTGCTGGTCCATCGTCTGGGCCCAGAACGGAACCCAGCCGAAGTTGACCTCGCCGGCGACGATGCGCAGTTTCGGGTACCGCTCGAACACGCCGTCGAAGATCATGTACGTAAGCGGGCGCACGCCGGAGAAGAAGCGCACGACGGTGCCGGCCATGCTCACGTTCTGGGTGACGAGCTCGTCCCAGTCCTGGTCCGGCGGTGGGCCCCCGAAGGTTCGATGGAACGTGAGTGGTGCGCCGCGCTCGGCCGCCGCCTTCCAGAGGGGCTCGTAGTAAGGGTCGTTGTACGGGCGGCGTGGCATCCCGGGGATGAACGCGGCACGCGCGCCTTGGTCGAGCACTCGATCGAGCTCGGCGATGGCGACGTCGGTCCCGTCGTCCACTGGCAGCATCGGGAGGCCGACCAGGCGGTGGGGGTCGACACCCTGGAAGTCCTCGAGCACCCAGTCGTTGTAGGAGCGCATGCAGGCATGCGCGAGCGCCCGGTCAGGCTCGAGGTACACGAAGATCGCGTTGGCGGGATACACGACGCTGGCGTCGACACCGTCGCGCGCCATGTCCTCGAGGTGGGCGGCACCGTCGTAGTTGCCGGGCAGGATCTCCTCGAACCGAAGCCCCGACTTCTGAAAGTCGTCGCGCGCGCGGCCGGCCATCGCCTCGATCCCGAACGTGCGGGTGGGTGGCTTGCCGTGGAAGCTCCACCCGTCGCCGCCGTCGTCGCCGCGCACGAGCCGCGGGGCGTGCTCACGGAGCTCTGCCGGCACGCGGTCGAAGACCCAGGGCGGCTCGGTGATGTGGCAGTCGGCCGAGATGACACGGGCCATCGCGTGGTGACGGTAATTCATACGATCGTTTGACGCAAGCGCAAGGGCGCTCATAGGCTGCGCCCGTGCGGGCCGTGGTCGTCCACGACTACGAACGGGGCGCGGCGGTAGAAGACGTCGACGTGCTCGGGCCCGCACCCGGCGAGGTCCTCGTACGGGTGGCGGCCTCGGGAGTGTGCGGCTCGGACCTCCACGTGCTCCATGGGCGCAGCCCGGTCGCATCGGTGCCGATGGTGCTCGGGCACGAGGGCGCAGGCGTGGTCGCGGCGGTGGGGACCGGCGTGCACGGGCTGGCCCCCGGTGACCACGTCGTGCTCGCGCTCTACGGGCCCTGCGGCGAGTGTGCGAGCTGCCGCCGGGGCGAACCGGTGCACTGCGACGGGGCTGCGCGCGTCCAGGCGATCTACGGCCGCACCGCCGACGGCGACACCCGGTTGCGCCAGGGCGACGCGCGGGTCCATCCCATGGTCGGCGTCGGGTCGCTGGCCGAATACGCCGTCGTGCGCGAGTCGCAGGCGGTGAAGATTGCCGCCGAGATCCCGCTCGACATCGCGTGCCTCGCGGGATGTGGCGTGACGACGGGGCTCGGAGCGGTCTTCAACATCGCGCACGTTCCGCCGGGCGCGACGGTTGCCGTGGTCGGATGCGGCGGTGTCGGCCTGAACGTGATCC
>JAPSGP010000135.1 GCA_031177445.1 Acidimicrobiia bacterium | reverse complement strand
GGCGCGCGCGCGGGGGCCGCCGCCCCCCCCCCCCCCCCCCTCCTCCTCGCTCCCCCCCCCCCCGCCCCCGCCGGGCCCGTTTCTCGCTCGCTCAAGTCGTCGTCGCTCGGGCGGGCCACCTGCCGCCTCGCCTTGGTCGCTCGAGTCGTCGTCGCTCGGGCGGGTCGCCTGCCGCCGCCCAGCCGTCAGCCGCGCTGGGCGAGGAGCCGGCGGTTCTTCAGCTGGGCCCGGAGGTAGTCACGGTTCATCATGGCGATGAAGTCGATGCTGATCTCCTTGGGGCAGGCGGCCTCGCACTCGGCGTGGTTCGTGCAGGAGCCGAACATCTCCTCCATCGTGTCCACCATCGCCTGGACTCGCTGGTAGCGCTCGGGCTGACCCTGGGGCAGCAGCGCGAGATGCGAGATCTTGGCCGCGGTGAACAGCTGGGCGGCGCCGTTGGGGCACGCAGCCACGCACGCACCGCAGCCGATGCAGGCCGCCGCGTCCATGGCGGCGTCGGACGCCTCCTTGGGGACCAGGATGAGGTTGGCGTCGGGCGCGCTGCCCGTCGGCGCGCTGATGAACCCGCCCGCCTCGACGATGCGATCGAGCGAGCTGCGGTCGACGACCAGGTCGCGGATGACGGGGAACGCCGCCGCCCGCCAGGGTTCGACCGTGATCTCGGCGCCGTCCGCGAACTTGCGCATGTGCAGCTGGCACGTCGCGGTCCCGCGCTCCGGGCCGTGCGCCCGCCCGTTGATCATCATCGAGCACGAGCCGCAGATGCCCTCGCGACAGTCGTGGTCGAAGGCGACCGGCTCGCGCCCTTCATCGACGAGCCGCTCGTTGAGCACGTCGAACAGCTCGAGGAACGACATGTCGGGGCTGACGCCGGTGACCTCGTGCTCCTCGAATGCGCCGGGAGCCTCCGGGCCCGCCTGTCGCCACACCCGCAGCTTGACGTCCACTACTTGTAGCTCCTCTGCGTCGGATGGACGTGCTCGAACTCGAGCTGCTCCTGGTGCAGCGTCGGCTGCGCCCCCACGCCCGCGAACTCCCACGCGGCCACGTACGAGAAGTCGTCGTCGTTGCGGAGCGCCTCGCCGTCCTCGGTCTGGTGCTCGACCCGGAAGTGCCCGCCGCAGCTCTCCTCGCGATGGAGCGCGTCGATGCACAACAGCTCGGCGAACTCGAGGAAGTCGGCGACCCGGCCGGCTTTCTCCAGCGACTGGTTCAAGGTCTCGTACTCTCCCAGCACCCGGACGTCTCGGTGGAACTCCTCGCGCAACGGCGGGATCTCGCTCAGCGCCTTCTCCAGGCTCTCGCGGCTGCGGGCCATGCCGCAGTTGTCCCACATGATCTTGCCAAGCTCGCGGTGGAACCAGTCGACCGACCGGCTGCCCTTGATCGACAGCAGCGACCTGACCCGGTCCTCGACGTCGCCCTCGACCGCTCGGAACGCGGGATCGTCGGTGGGAACGGGATCCGTGCCGAGGAGCGGCGCCAGGTAGTTGCTGATCGTCGCCGGGAGCACGAAGTAGCCGTCCGCGAGCCCTTGCATGAGGGCGCTGGCGCCGAGACGGTTGGCGCCGTGATCGGAGAAGTTGGCCTCCCCCAACACGTACAAGCCGGGGACGTTGCTCATGAGGTCGTAGTCGACCCACAGCCCGCCCATCGTGTAGTGCACGGCCGGGTAGATGCGCATGGGCACGACGAACGGGTCCTCGCCGGTGATCCGCTCGTACATCTGGAAGAGGTTTTTGTAGCGCTCGCCGATGACGCTCTCGCCGAGGCGCTGGATGGCCTCCGAGAAGTCGAGGTAGACGCCGTTCTTCAGCGGGCCGACCCCGCGCTCGGCGTCGACCTCCCGCTTGGCCGCCCGCGAAGCCACGTCACGGGGCACGAGGTTGCCGAACGCTGGGTAGCGGCGCTCGAGGAAGTAGTCGCGGTCGTCCTCGGGGATCTGGTGCGGCGGACGGGACTCGCTGAACTCCTTGGGCACCCAGATGCGGCCGTCGTTGCGCAGCGATTCGCTCATGAGCGTGAGCTTCGACTGGAACTCGTCGCTCGCGGGGATGCAGGTGGGGTGGATCTGGGTGTAGCAGGGGTTGGCGAACAGCGCGCCCTGCCGGTGCGCCCGCCACGCGGCGGTGACGTTGCAGCCCTTGGCGTTGGTGGACAGGAAGAAGACATTGCTGTAACCGCCGGTGGCGAGCACGACTGCGTGGGCCGAGTGCGAGGAGACCTCGCCGGTGACCAGGTCGCGCACGACGATGCCGGCGGCGCGGCCGTCCTTGATCACGACGTCGAGCATCTCCGTACGGGGGTACATCTCGACCGTGCCCAGGTGGATCTGGCGGGCAAGCGCTTGGTACGCGCCCAGCAGCAGCTGCTGGCCGGTCTGGCCCCGGGCGTAGAAGGTGCGCGAGACCTGGGCGCCGCCGAACGAGCGGGTGTCGAGGAGGCCGCCGTACTCCCGAGCGAAGGGCACGCCCTGGGCCACGCACTGGTCGATGATGTTGGCGCTCAGCTGGGCGAGCCGGTACACGTTGGCCTCGCGTGACCGGTAGTCGCCGCCCTTGACCGTGTCGTAGAAGAGCCGGAAGACGCTGTCGCCGTCGTTCTTGTAGTTCTTGGCGGCGTTGATGCCGCCCTGGGCGGCGATGCTGTGGGCGCGGCGGGGGGAGTCCTGGAAGCAGAACACCTTGACCCGGTACCCGAGCTCGCCCAACGACGCCGCTGCCGCCCCGCCGGCCAGGCCGGTCCCGACCACGATGATCTCGAACTTCCGCTTGTTCGCGGGGTTGACGAGTTTGACGTCGAAGCGGTGCTGGTCCCACTTCTCCTCGATGGGACCGGGCGGGATGTTCGACTCGAGGGTGGTCGTGCTCATGCGCAGCTCACTCGATGACACCGGCGAGAACGCCGATGGGGACGCTGATGAAACCAACAGTGACGACGACCGCGAACACCACCGCGAACTGCCGCCGCAACGGGTTGAGCCGCGGATTGTTCCAGCCCACGGTCTGGAACAGGCTCCAGGACCCGTGGTACAGGTGGACGCCGAGGGCGACGTTGGCGACGATGTATGCGATCGCGACCGGCCACTGCTCGAACGACGCCACCAGGTTGCGCTGCACCTCGCCCCGCACGAACCCTGGGTTCGACGTCCCGAAGCTGAGGTCGAGCAGGTGGTACACGAGGAAGAGGAGCACGATGACGCCGGTCCAGCGCATCGTGCGCGAGGCGAAGTTGGCAGCCACGTAGTCGCGGTGTGACTGGTACCTGACCGGGCGAGCGCGGCGGTTCATGATCGTGAGCGAGTACGCGGCGTGGATGTGGAGCGCGACCGCGGTGATGAGACCGATCCGCATCACCCACAGCACGAACGAGCGAGGGAACGGTGGATCGAGGAGCTCGCGCAGCCATTCCCCGTAGTGGTTGATCTGCGACGCCCCCTCGAAGGAGTGCAGGTTGCCGATCATGTGGGCGAACACGAACCCCATGCCGATCACGCCGGTGACCGCCATGACCCACTTCTTGCCGACGGCCGAGCGGTAGAAGGTGATCGGCAGCGGAAGCCCTCGCCGTGGCTTCGGGACGGGCGCGCCGGTGTCCTTGACGAGCCGGTCGGCGTCGTCGGCCTCGGCACGTTGATCGGCCGTGGAGACCTCTTCGCGGGTCCGTACCACGAAACTCGACGCTAGCGCCGGGCCGTGCTTCGAACCGACTCGAGCAGGTGCGCCGAATAGCGGTTCTCGACCCTTCCGACGGCGTGATGGTCGAGCGTGACTGTGATCTCGGGGCTCGTCTCCGCCGCCTCGGCGCCGTCCGGCCCGACCCGGCCGATGTAGGTGACGGCATCGGCAGCGACGTCTCCCTCCCAGCGTCCGAGTGTGCGCCCACCGGCCGTCACCGCGACGACCGCGCCGATGAGTGGGACCCGCTCCTCGCTGACGACGTGCACGAGCCCCTCGCGAGGCTCGAGCATGGGCAGCACCGGTCGGCACGCCTCTCGCAACGCTCGGTACCCGAGCTTCTCGGCCCGCCTGTGATCGAGCACCGACCACGTGACCGCCGGGTGCCCGTCGGCAAAGCAGAAGTGGCAGAACCCCCCGGTGGGGGCGTACTTGAGCCTGCGCAGGTCCTCGACCTGGAGTTGCACCAGCGCCGCCTGGTACTCCTGGGTCGCCCTGCGCCAGTCGTCGAAGGTGGCGTAGTCCGCCGGCGGGACATGGCGGTCGAAGAACACCTTCTGACATGCGTGGCGGTCGAGCAACCGGTCCCAGTCGAGCGCGGGCCAGCGCTCGGGCTCCATGAACTCGGCGGATTCCGGCACCGCCTGGGCGCCGAACTCGGTGACGAAGCGAGCGAGCCGAGGGACGGCGCGCAATGCGGACGCGAGCCCGTCGAGCGAACCGTGATACCACCCGAAGTAGAAGTGCGTGTCGGTGCCCGGACTCCCCAGCCCGGGCAGGACGCCGGAGTGCGGGTCGACGGCGCGGCTGGGATCCGCTCGGTGCAGGGCACGGGTCACTGAGTGGTCGAGGACGTTCTTGTTCCAGGTCGGCAGCAGCATCGACGCCGCCGTGCGCATCAGCTTGCGCGCCGGCAGCCGTTCGCCCGGCTGGACGTCGACTGCGAGCGGTTCGTTGTGCGCGCACCACAGCACGATGCTCGGGTGATGGCCGAGCAGGTCGACCATCGCGCGCGCTTGGCGCACCGCCGGCTTGCGGACACCGAACGCGTAGCCCCACTGCAACGGGAAGTCCTGCCACAAGAGCAAGCCGGCTTCATCGGCGGCGTCGTAGAGCTCAGGGCGAGACACGTGCGCGTGGAGTCGCAGGAGGTCGAGGTTGGCGTCGAGCGCGAGCTGCACATCGCGTCGGAGCTCCTCGGCGGTCGCCTCGCCCAGTTGCATGCGAGTCGGTCCCTGGTTCGACCCCATCACGAACATGGGCTCGCCATTGACGTGCAGTCGCCAGCGACGCCACCGCACCTCCCGCAGCGCGGTGTGCAGTGTCTGCCAGTCGCTCGGTTCGCCGCCGACCTCGACGGTGACCTCGAGCGCGCAGCGCGGCTGATCGCCCAGGCGACGGGGCCACCACCGCGGCGGATGATCCACGTCGAGCGTCCATTCGAGCTGGTTGTCGCCGGCCGCGAGCGTGACTTCGCGGGTGGCTTCTGCGAGGACCGCATCGGCCGGGACGGGCCCGGTCACTCGAGCGACGAGCCGCGCCACGAGCGGTGCGGCCCTGGGCTCGTCGCCGGCATCGAGCGTGACGTCGAGTCGGAGGCGTCCGCGCTCCTCGGTCGCCTCCGTGCACACGCATCTGAGGCACGCCAGCCGGACCGGCCCGGTCTCGCGAACGCGCACCGGACGCCACAGGCCGCCCGGGTTCCACTGCGGGTCGAGGTTGTCCCAGTGCGAGAACACCCCGGTGATGAGCCGCTTGGCGGTGCGGTCGGTCTGGGGCGGGCACCCCACCTCGATCGCCACGGTGTGATCGGCGCGGGCTCGCAACGGGTTGCTGACCTCCAGCGTGTGAGGGAAGAAGTAGCCCTCGGTCGCGGCCAGGTACTCGGCGTCGAACCACACGTCGGCGAAGTAGAAGACACCTTCCAGCTCCAGGAAGGCGCGCCGCCCGGGCTCGAGCGCGGGCGCGGCGAACCGACGCCGATACAGGAGGGGCCCGTCGGCCTGGGCGAAGTCGGGTGCTGATCGCCAATGACCGGGCACCTGGATCTCGCCCCAGTCGCGGTCGTCGAAGTCGGGCTCGACGAACCGCTGGTGCAGGTCACCCTCGCCGACGGCTGCGTGCCAGGTTCCCGACAGATCCATCCGCGATCCGATCAGCGATCGGTCGGCGCTCCGTTGGTGCAGTTGACCCTGTGATCGAGGGGTGAACTGCACCAACGCGGCAGTGCGGGGCGGGTTCCGGGCACGGGGCCGCAAGGGTACGCTCCAACCTCGATACGTGCGGCCCGCGACGAACCCCGGAGCTTCGTATGACCCGTCCTGGAACTCTCGGTGAACTGCGCGCCAGCGGGTGGGTGTCGCGCCCGGTGAAGGAAGAGGTGCGCGCCAACGCGATCGCGCGCATCGCTTCCGGCCAACCGCTGGTCGAGGGGATCGTCGGGTTCGAGGAGACCGTGCTCCCGCAGCTCGAGAACGCCGTGCTCGCGGGCCACGACATCATCTTCCTGGGCGAGCGCGGCCAGGCGAAGACCCGCATCATCCGCTCGCTCACCGACCTGCTCGACGAGTGGGCCCCGACGATCGCCGGCAGCGAGATCAACGACGACCCGTACGCGCCCATCTCACAACACAGCCGGCTGCTCCTTGCCGAGCGCGGCGAGGACACGCCGATCGAGTGGATCCCGCGGGATCGCCGGTTCGGGGAGAAGCTCGCAACCCCCGACACCTCGATCGCTGACCTCATCGGTGAGGTCGATCCGATCAAGGTGGCGGAGGGCCGGTACCTCGCCGACGAGCTGACGATCCATTACGGCCTCGTCCCGAGGACGAACCGCGGCATCTTCTCGATCAACGAGCTGCCCGACCTCGCCGAGCGCATCCAGGTCGGCCTGTTGAATGTGCTCGAGGAACGCGACGTCCAGATCCGCGGCTACAAGATCCGGCTCCCGCTCGACCTCATGCTGGTGGCATCGGCCAACCCCGAGGACTACACGAACCGGGGTCGGATCATCACCCCGCTCAAGGACCGGTTCGGCTCCCAGATCCGCACGCACTACCCGCTCGACGTCGAGACCGAGATGGACGTGGTGGCCCAGGAGGCCCGCCCACTGTCGGCCGGCGAGCTCAACGTGCACGTCCCCGAGTTCATGGCCGAGATCGTGTCCGAGCTGAGCCAGCAGGCGCGGCAGTCGCCCCACATCAACCAGCGTTCGGGAGTCTCGGTCCGGTTGTCGATCGCCAACTTCGAGACACTGGTGGCGAACGCGACTCGGCGGGCACTCCGCAACGGCGAGCGCGAGGTGGTGCCGCGTGTGAGCGACCTCGACGCGCTGGTTTCGTCGACCGCGGGCAAGCTCGAGTTCGAGACGCTGGACGACGGCCGCGAGGAGCAGGTGCTGGAGCGCATCGTGAAGACCTCGGTGCTCGAGGTGTTCCGCGCGCGATGCCGGCCCGAGCGGCTCACGAAGATCGTGAGGGCGTTCGACGAGGGGCTGGTGGTGCACACCGGCGACGACCTCGCCGCCGGTGAGTACGCGTCGCTGCTGCCCAAGGTGGAGGGGCTTCGCGAAGCCGTCGCCGACCTCGGTGTCGGCGAGACGCCCGCCGGCGCCGCCGCCGCCGTCGAGTTCGTCCTCGAGGGGCTCCACCTCTCGAAGCGCCTCAACAAGGACGCCGTTGCCGGCAAGGCGACGTACCGGGCGCGGGGCTAGCTCCGCCCTCCGCACCAGCGCGGTCGGCGGCGCCGAGGGCCGCCACCCGGCTCCCCCAGGAGGCGGCGGCGGGGGGGGGGGGGGGCGCGGGGCGGCGACGGGGGGGGGGTGGGGGGGGGGGCGGCGGGGGGGGGGCGGGGCCCGGGGCCGGGGCGGGGGGGGGGGGGGGGGGGCCGGC
>JAPSGP010000017.1 GCA_031177445.1 Acidimicrobiia bacterium | reverse complement strand
GGGGCCGCGGTGCACATGTTCATCCGCACGGTGTCTCGGATCGTCGGCACCGACGTGATCGACGATGTCGTCGCCTTCTTCCGTGCCTTCGAGGGAATGGAGGAGGGATTTCGCAACCGAGCGAACAGCGTGCTCGAGCTGCTGGCCCACCGCACCAGTAGCTTCGTTCTCGTCACCTCACCGCGCCGCGACGCGGTGGAAGAGGCCACGTTCTTCGCCGAGCGTCTCGCCGAGAGCGCCATCCCGGTCGAAGGACTCATCGTGAACCGGGTGCACCCGCGCTTCGGTGACGAACGGGTCGACGGCCTTCGCGCCCGCGCCCGCACATTGATCGATTCGAACCGCGACTCGGTGGCAGCAGCGCGCCTCGGGATGCTCTACGAAAACCTCGCCGACTTCCGCCAGGTGGGAGAGCGAGAGCGCTATCACGTCGCCGGAGTGAAGGCGCGCGTCGGGCACGCCGCCATCGCCTACGTCCCGTACCTCGAGCACGACGTGTACGACTTCGACGCGCTCGCCGAGGTCGGGCGCCACCTCTTCGAGCCACAGCCGGCGGCGACTAGCGTTCCGGCCCGATGAAGATCCTCGTTGCCGCGGACGCACGCTGGATCCGCGACCAGGTCCGGGCGGCGTTCGTGGCACCCGGTCAGGAGGTCGTCGAGGTCACCCGCGGCCAGGCCGTGCTCGGCGCCGTCGCCGAGCACGAACCGGACCTGGTCATCCTCGACCTCCAGATCGGCAACATGGGCGGTGTCGCCGTCGCGATCGATTTGCGACTGGAGGAGTCGGCCGGGCGCCTCCCTCGCGTGCCGATCCTGTTGCTGCTCGATCGCGAGGCAGACCGCTTCCTCGCCCGCCGCGCCGACGCCGACGCCGAGCTCGTGAAGCCGATCGACGCCGGCATCCTCCGGCGTGCGGTCAAGCACGTGCTGGGTCCGGGGTCGCGCCCGCCCGCCGCCGATCTCGCTGGAGCTGGCGAGGGCCCGCGCACCTAGACTGAGGGCCTTCGGGACGTAGCGCAGTTTGGTTAGCGCGCAGCGTTCGGGACGCTGAGGCCGCGGGTTCAAATCCCGCCGTCCCGACCAGTATGGACATCGCGCCGATGCCCGCATCTGTGTGGGACCGCGCCCACCCGCCCGGTGATCGCGGATCATCGAGCTGCCATAATCCGACCCACCAATGCTGGCGCTGATCTTCCTCTCGATCGCAGTTGCGGCCGCGGCCGCCATCGTGGTGGTCGCGCTCCGGGTGCGGCGCATCTCTGAGCTGCCGGTCGAGCCCGACGCGGTCGACCCGCCGGTGCTCCCGCAGCATGTTCGCCGGCAGGCGCCGGCCGAGTCGCAGACGTTCCGCTGGGAAGACCCCAAGCCGGCTGACGATCCGTTGGCGACTGGTCATCCCGGCTGGGTCGAGCGCCGCGCGGCGTTCGATCCGAGCCCGGCCGCCGCGCCCGAGGTTCCCGCGCCCGAGCTTCCCCGCGCAGCGCCCGGGGGCGAACGGCGGCTGCCGGGCGCCCGCCTCCCGAGCCGGTTCAGTCGCGTCAGCGGTCCGGAGCAACCGTCGCCGCCCTCGCCCCGGCCCGCACGATCGGAGATCCCAGTGCCCCCGTTGCCGCGCCCCACGCCCGCACCGTCCGGTCCGACCTCGCCGCGCCCCGCTGCCGCCGCTCCCCGGCGCGCCCCTGCCCAACCGACCACTCCTGCCCAACCGACCACTCCTGCCCAACCGACCACTCCTGCCCAACCGACCACTCCTGCCCAGGGGGCCGCTCCTGCCCGACCGGCCGCCCCGAGGCCGGCGCCGGGCCGTGCTCCCGAATCACCGCCGGCCGCGCCACCACCGCCGCCGCCAGCGGCGACGGCCTCGCGACCACGGGCACCCGCGCCCGCACCCGAACGTGAGGAGCCGCCGAAGCCAGCATCCCCACCGCCGGCAGCGCCGGAATCCGCGGCCGAGGAACGCACGCCGGCAGCCAAGCTCCCCGCCGATGCGGCCGCGCGCGAGGCGCAGGGTTGGCTCCGCACGAGCCCGCGAAGCGACGAAGGCGCGAGGCCAGCAACAACAACCCCGCCACCGCCGGGCCCCGCGCAGCCGGATCTGTTCTCGGCCACCGAAGGCGACGCGCCGCCCCCCGAGCCGCCGCCCGCGACCGAGGAAGAGTCCACCGAGGCTTCCGGCCCGCCATCAGCACGTCCGGGCACGAACTTCGACGACAAGCTTCAGGTGTTCCTCAGGCAGCTCAAGTCGTTCGCCGAGTAGCACCCGTCGCCCCTGGCGACGACGTCTACGAACCCGGAGGCCGGCGCTGTTCCTCGGTCGGCGGGCCGTCGGGAAACACGAAGAACATCATCTGCGTGGCGTAGGCCACGAGCCCACGCGCCGGATCCCACAACGCCATGTCGACCGACGCGTACCCGTCGCCCGCGAACCGCGCGGTGTTGTGGGCGAGAAGCCACTCCGACTCCGCGTCGCCGAGCACATGCACGGTCAGATCGGCGCTCGGCGGCACCCACGGCGGCGATCCCGGCCCCATCCGCTCGCCCACCGCACCCGGCATGGTGTCGCACAACGTCACCAGCGCGAGCGGATCGAGCACGCCGGAGTCGACCCAGGGAATCTCGTCGAACCGGTACCAATACGCCCGCTCCGAGGTGCTCGGCTCGTACACGTCCCACGGCGCATGGCCGAGCGCGGGCCGGCCTTCGACCTGCTCCCAATAGGTCATGAAGTGCCGTTGCTCCACGCCCTCCGGAAGCGGATCCCGGAACGACGGGCACCGCTCCGGCGGCGGGACGTCCGGAGGACGGAGATCGGTGAACTCGAAGCCCGGACGCTCGGTGCCGAACACCGCGATCGACGTGTGCCCGGCGTTGTCGCCCTCCGTCCGCAAGGTTGCCAGCACCTGTGACATCGAACGCCCCCGCCGCAACACGGTGACGTCGATCGCGGCCAGGCCCGCCTGCACCTGCGAGGCGAACACCGTCGTCACCGAGCGCAACCGCTGCTCCGACGCGCCGAGCTCGGTCTGCATCGCGCGCAGCGCCACCGCGGTGGCGAGGCCGCCCTGCGGGACGAACGGCGCGTTCCAGTCGCCGCTGAAGACCGCGCGATAGCGACCCGGACGCTCCGGGTCGGCCTCGACCGTGGTCTGACGAGCGAACGCCGATTCGCTCATCGGCCGTCGACGCTCAGCCGCGCTCGAGCAGGAGCTCGAGCATCTGCACTCCGTTGAGCGCCGCCCCCTTGCGCAGGTTGTCGCCGGTGACCCAGAGATCGATCGTGCCGGGCTCCGACGGGTCCTCGCGCAGCCGGCCGACGAGGACGGGGTCGACGCCTGCGGCCTCGAGCGGCGTGGGCGATCCGTGCCCGTCGTCGACCAACTGCAGGCCGGGTGCGCCGACGAGCAGGTCGGCCGCTTCGTCTCGTGACACCGGCCGGCTGAAGCGGATGTTGGCCGCCAGGGCATGCCCGACGTACACGGGCACCCGCACGCACGTCGCCGTCGCCCGCAAGGAATCAGCGTGGAGGATCTTGCGGGTCTCGCGCACGAGCTTCCATTCCTCCGAGGTGTAGCCCGCCTCGCGCACGGAGCCCGCGAGCGGGATCACGTTGCCGGCGATGGGACGATCCCATACCTCTCCCGGCTCGAGCGCGCGATCGGTGACCGCGGCACGCCGCAGCTGCTCGGACTGCCCGGCGCCCTTGGTCCATTGCTCGTCGAGCTCGCGCATGCCGGGTTGACCCGCGCCCGAGACCGACTGGTAGCTCGACACAACGAGCCGCTCGATCGTCGCCGCTCGATGCAGGGGCGCGAGCGCGGTGACGAGCACCATCGTCGTGCAATTGGGGCACGACGCGATGCCGCGCGGCATCGATGCGAGGTCGTCCGGGTTCACCTCGGCGACGACGAGCGGCACGTCGGGCTCCATCCGGAACGCCGACGACTTGTCGACGACCTTGGCCCCGGCGGCGGCGGCCAGCGGTGCCCACTCGAGCGCGAGCGGTTCGTCGACGTCGATGACGACGAGATCGAGTCCGTCGAAACACCCGGCGCGCAGGACCTCGCACTCCACCTCGCTGCCCGCGAACTGCAGCCGACGGCCGGCAGAGCGCGGCGACGCGTACACACGCAGCTCGTCGACCGGAAAGGCACGCTCGTCGAGCACGCGCAGCATCTCCTGGCCGACGAGGCCGGTCGCGCCGACGACACCGACGTTCATCCTTTCCCGCTCTCGGCCCTTCGGGCCGGGCCGCTCGGGCCCCGGCTCGCTGCGGCGCAGGCTCCACGTCCGGCTCCGGCGGTCGGCAAAGCCGCCGCCTGCGCCGCGGTCGCTCGCCTCATGCCTGTTCCCGATCGAGCTCGAAGGCCTTGTGCAGCGCGGCAACGGCGCGGGGGACGTCATCCTCGTTCACGACGCACGAGATCCGGATCGACGAGGTGGAGATCATCTCGATGTTCACGTTCTCGCCCGCCAGGATCTCGAACATCTTCGCGGCCACGCCGGGATTGGTCTTCATCCCTGCGCCGACCAGGGAGACGCGCCCGATGTGCGGGTCGTGGCTGAACCCGGCGGCGTCGGTCTCCTTCACCACCGTCTCCATGACGTGGAGCGTCCGAGCGAGCTCGTCGTGCGGGACCGTGAAGGAGATGTCGGTGTGACCGGCTGACGAGACGTTCTGGACGATCATGTCGACGTTCACGCCGTCATCGGCGAGTGCTCGGAACACGGTGGCGGCGATGCCAGGCCGGTCCGGCACCTGCTCGATGGTCACCTTGGCCTCCGACTCGTCATGGGTGACGCCGGAGATGATGGCCTGTTCCATCACGCCTTCCTTCTGGACCCACGTACCAGGCTCCCAGGTGAAGCTCGAACGCACGTGGAGCGGGACTCCATAGTTGCGCGCAAACTCCACCGAGCGGAGCGCCAGCACCCGCCCACCCGTCGCCGACATCTCCAGCATCTCGTCGAACGACAGATGAGCCAGCCGGCGCGCTTCCGGCACCAGTCGAGGGTCGGCTGTGAACACCCCGGAGACGTCGGTGTAGATCTCGCACGCCCCGGCTCCGAGGACGGCGGCCAGCGCCACTGCCGTGGTGTCGGAACCTCCGCGGCCGAGGGTCGTGATGTCGCGGCTGGTCGACACCCCCTGAAAGCCCGCGACCACGGCCACGCTGCCGGCGGCGAGCGCGTCCCGGAGGCGGTCGGCGCGAACGTCCACGATCTTGGCCTTGCCATGGCTGGTGTCGGTGACGATCCCGGCCTGCGATCCCGTGAACGAGACCGCCGGGAGGCCCCGGTCGAGGATCGCCATGCACAGCAGGGAGATCGAGATCCGCTCGCCCGCGGTGAGCAGCATGTCGAGCTCACGGGCGGCCGGCGCGGTCGAGACGTCGTGCGCCAAGCGCAGCAGGTCGTCGGTCGTCCGGCCCATCGCGGAGACGACGACCACGACGTCGTCGCCGGCGTCGCGCGTGCGCACTATGTGGTCGGCGACCGCCCGGATACGGTCGGGATCGCCCACCGAGGTGCCGCCGAACTTCTGGACGAGGAGAGCCACGCCAGGGACGGTACCAGCGGCGATTCGGCGCACTGGCGAGGTTTGCGGGCGATTTTCGCCGGGTCGCCATCGCAAGCTCAGGCTCCTGCGACGCCGGTCGGCAAAGCCCCCGGCGTCGCGGTCGACCGCCGAATGCCCGTCTATAGACTCCGGCCCCGTGTCGAAGGCCGCCAAGCGTGAGCGCCAGCGCCTGAACCGCGAGGCGCGACGGGAGATCGAGCTCGCCGCCGAGAAGCGCCGCAAGCGGCTGCGCACCGCTCGCAACTTCCTGATCGTGCTCGCGCCGATCGTCGTGATCTTCGTGATCCTGCAGATCACCGGGGGCAGCGACGACAGCGACGAGAAGCCGAGTGCGGCGTCATCGAAGCCGTCGTTCGCGACGGTGACGACGTCGAAGGGAGACATCGTCATCGAGCTCGATCCGTCGGAGGCGCCCGAGACGGTCGCCAACTTCAAGACTCTCGCGAACGACGGCTTCTTCGACGGCCTGACGTTCCACCGCGCGTCCCGAACCGTGGGCGTGATCCAGACCGGGGACGAGACCACCGGCGAGGGCAAGCCGACGCCCTCGACGATCCCCGACGAGCTGCCGAGCAAGGGCCCATACCAGATCGGTGACGTCGCCATGGCGAACGCGGGGCCGAACACGGCAAGTTCCCAGTTCTTCATCATCACCGGAGAGCCCGGGACGCAGCTGCCGGCGGACTACTCGCGGTTCGGCAAGGTGGTGTCGGGTCTCGAGGTTGCGCAACAGATCGAAGGGCTCGCGCCGGAGAGCGGGGACGGGCCTCCCACGGAACAGGTGGACCTGGTGAGCGTCAAGCTGTCGAGGTCGAACCCGACCGCAACTACGACCACCGCGCCCGCGGCCACCACCGCGCCGCCGGGCTGAGCGGCCGCCGCCGATCACGCTCGCAACGACGTCATTCAGGCCTCATGTGTCGGAAAGCGACACCGCACGCCTGAACGATGGAGTGGGGGTACTGGACGAGGCTCCGAGCCGGCTGTGCCTCGGGCCGCGGTGGAAGGGTTGCTCGCTCGTCGCGGGCGCGAGGGCAACCGGGGTCAGAACGTGAGCGCCTTCACCTTCTTTCCCGCCTTGACGGTCGTCGCCTTGCGCCCGTCGTACAAGGTGATGGTCCCGCCGCCTTCGACCCGCCACGACTCGTCGGGATCTCGGATGAGCGCGGTCTCCTCGTCGATGCCGACGAGGGTGGCGGTGGCGGGCAGCAGGTCGATCGAGCGTTCCCGGAGGTGATCGGCGGCGGTGCCGTGGTACGGGAACACCGCGAGGCCCTCGACGACTCCGAGCCCCACGGTGTAGGCGCCGCCCCGAGGGTCGACCATCGGGTCGCATACCACGGTCGCGCCCGCTCCGGAGGCGGCGACCGCCGCGCCCTGGCGGTAGGCGCGGAGGATCGCCTCGAACAGCTTCGAGTCCTTCAGCGCCGAGCGCAGGTGCAGCGGCGACCCGTCGGCGATGTACACGAACCGGGCCTCGCCGACCCCCTTGACGACCGTGTCGTCCTCGGCGTCGGCACGGCGCAGGACCGGGAGCGCCCGGACCGACGCGCCGAGCTCGCCGAAGTAGGTGGTCGCGCGCTCGACAACCCGTTCCGGATGCTCGAAGGCCGCCGCGGTTGGAAGGACGACGACCTGGCTGGCGCCGCTGCGTGCGAGCAGCTCGGCGTCGAAGCCCCGGCAGGAGTCCCGCCATTCGCCGCCGCCGAGCAACGCGAGCGTGCCTTTGGCCTGCTTGGCGGTCACGAGCGGGTCAGCCTAATGGCGCACCCCGGCGCTATCCCGGCATGCGATAAAGACCTACTCGGCGGTAACCTGCCCGATCCGTACCGAGGTCGCAGCGGTACGTCAGGGGGTTGAGCGTGACGATCAAGCGCGTCGGAGTCGTGGGCTCCGGGATCATGGGCTCGGGCATCGCCGAGGTCGCGGCCAAGGCCGGTTTCGAGGTGGTGCTCCGCAGCCGCCAGAAGTCGAGCGCCGACCGCATGGTGGCCGGCCTCGAGAAGTCGCTGGCCAAGCAGGTCGACAAGGGCAAGCTCGACGCCGGCGAGCGCGACGCCGCCCTCGGGCGCGTGCGGGCGGTCACCGACCTGAGCGAGCTGGCCGAATGTGACCTGGTCATCGAGTCGATCGTCGAGGACCTGGCGACCAAGAAGCACCTGTTCAACGAGCTCGACCGCATCTGCGGCGACGACACCATCCTCGCCACCAACACGTCGACGCTGCCGGTCGTCGAGCTCGCGATGGAGAGCCGGCCCGAGAAGGTCTGCGGGGTTCACTTCTTCAACCCGGCGCCGATGATGCCGCTGGTCGAGATCGTGCGCGCGATCACGACCTCCGACGAGACCATCGACGCCGCCCGCGGCTTTGCCGAGGCCTGCGGCAAGAACCCGGTCCTGGTGCAGGACCAGGCGGGCTTCATCGTCAACGCGCTCCTCTTCCCCTATCTGAACAACGCGGTGAAGCTCTTCGACGCCGGGGTCGCCACGCGGGATGACATCGACGCCGCGATGAAGGGCGGGTGCAACTTCCCCATGGGCCCGCTCGAGCTGCTCGATCTCGTCGGGCTCGACACGAGCCTGGCGATCCTGGAAGCCCTGTACGCCGAGTTCAAGGACCCGAACTACGCGCCCGCGCCACTGCTGCGGCGGATGGTGAGCGCCGAGCGGCTGGGCCGCAAGACGAGCGAGGGGTTCTACGACTACCACCGGTAGCGCGCCGCCCTCCGGCTCGTACGTCGACGCCAACGGCGTCCACACGTACTACGAGGTGCACGGCAGCGGCGAGCCGCTCTTGCTGCTGCACGGCGGGCTCTCGAATGCCGACGATTTCGGGAGCCAGACGCCGGTGCTGTCGCAGCGCTACCGGGTGATCCTCCCCGAGCGGCGGGGCCACGGCCACACCGCCGACGTCGCCGGCCCGCTCACCTACGACGTCATGGCGGACGACACCATCGCCTTCATGGAGGCCATCGGCACCGGGCCGACCCACGTCGTCGGGTGGAGCGACGGCGGCAACGTGGCGTTGGTCGTGGGCGTGCGCCGGCCCGATCTCGTGAAGAAGGTCGTCACGTTCGGTGCGGGCTTCAGCACCGACTGCTACGTCGAGGGGTTCGAGGCCTACTTCGCACCGGATGCACCGAGCGCGGGGATGCTGCGCGACGAATGGATCGCTCGCTCGCCCGACGCACCCGAGCACTACGACGTCGTGCTCGAGAAGACGAAAGAGATGTGGTTCGGCGACTGGGCGCTGTCCACCGACGACCTCGCTCGGATCACTGCGCCGGTGCTGGTGATGTCGGCCGACGACGACGCCATCCGGCTCGACCACACGTGCGCGCTGTTCGAAGCGCTGCCGAGCGCGCAGCTCGCAGTGGTTCCGGGCGCGTCGCACCTGGCGCCCATCGAGAAGCCCGATCTCGTGAACCGGCTGATCGTCGACTTCCTCGAAGGCGACGAGCCGGTGGAGCTGCTGCCGCTCCGGCGGCGGTAGCGCGCGTCGAGGCGTGGGAAACTAGGTCCGTGGCTGCACGCGACAAGCCGTGGCTCATGCGCACGTACTCGGGCCATTCGTCGGCCCGAGCGTCGAACGAGCTGTACCGGACCAACCTGGCGCGCGGCCAGACCGGGCTCTCGGTCGCCTTCGACCTCCCGACCCAGACCGGCTACGACCCCGACCACGTGCTGGCACGGGGCGAGGTCGGCAAGGTCGGCGTCCCGGTGCCGCACCTCGGTGAGATGCGGGTCCTGTTCGAGGGGATCCCCCTCGACGAGATGAACACCTCGATGACGATTAATGCCACGGCCATGTGGCTGCTCGGGATGTACATCGCCCTCGCCGAGCAGCACGGTGTGGATCCCGCCTTGCTCGCGGGGACGGTGCAGAACGACATCGTGAAGGAGTACCTGAGCCGCGGGACCTACATCTTTCCCCCCGAGGCGTCGAAGCGGCTCACGGTCGACCTCGTCGTCCACGCAGTCCGCCACCTGCCGCGCTGGAACCCGATCAACGTCTGCCCGTATCACCTCCAAGAAGCAGGCGCCACGCCGGTGCAGGAGATCGCGTACGGCCTGGCGACGGCCATCGGTGTGCTCGACGCAGTCCGCGAGTCGGGCCAGGTGAACGAGTACGAGTTTCCCGAGGTCGTCGGGCGCATCTCGTTCTTCATCGACGTCGGCATCCGCTTCATCGAGGAGACCTGCAAGATGCGCGCCTTCACGCGCTTGTGGGACCAGATCACGCTCGAGCGGTACGGCGTGCAGGACGAGAGGCTGCGGCGGTTCCGCTACGGAGTGCAGGTCAACTCGCTCGGGCTCACGGAGGCGCAGCCCGAGAACAACGTGCAGCGGATCGTGCTCGAGATGCTCGGGGTCACGCTGTCCAAAGACGCGCGCGCCCGGGCCATCCAACTGCCGTGCTGGAACGAGGCGCTGGGGCTGCCCCGCCCGTGGGACCAGCAGTGGTCGCTCCGCATCCAGCAGGTGCTGGCGTACGAGAGCGACCTGCTCGAGTACGACGACATCTTCGAGGGCTCGAAGGTGGTCGAAGCCAAGACCACCGAGCTCGCCGAGGCCGCCGCCGCCGAGCTGCAGTGGGTGCTCGACGGCGGGGGTGCCTTCGCCATGATCGACGCGATGAAGGGCCGGCTGGTGCAGAGCCACGCCGAACGTGTGCGCAAGATCGAATCGGGCGACATTCCCGTCGTAGGCGTCAACCTCTTCACCGAGACCGCGCCTTCACCGATGGTCGACGGCGAGTCGCACATCCTCGAGCTCGACCCGCGGGCGGAAGCCGAGCAGATCGAGCACCTGCGGCGGTGGAGAGAGCAGCGCGACGAGGCCGCCGTACAGGCCGCGCTCGAGCTGCTCCGCTCGACCGCCGTCACCGACGAGAACCTCATGCCGGCCACGATCACGCTCGCCCAGGCCGGAGGGACCGTGGGCGAATGGGCGGGTGCACTCCGCGAAGTGTTCGGCGAGTACCGCGCTCCGACCGGGGTCGGTGCGGTCGCCACTGCACCGGTGGGCGACATGGTCTCGGTCCGCGAGCGCGTGCAATCCGCGGCGCGCGAGCTCGGGGGCCCGGTGCGCGTGCTCGTGGGCAAGCCTGGGCTCGACGGGCATTCCAACGGCGCCGAGCAGATCGCGGTCGCGGCGCGCGACGCGGGGATGGAGGTCGTCTATCAGGGCATCCGGCTCACGCCCGAGCAGATCGCCGCCGCGGCGCGCGACGAGGACGTCGACGTCGTCGGCCTGTCGATCCTCTCGGGCTCGCATCTCGCGCTCGTGCCCGAGACGGTCCGGCTGCTCCGCGAGGAGCACGTCGACGCGCCCGTGGTGGTGGGCGGGATCATCCCCGACGCCGACCGAGCCGCGCTCGTGGCCGATGGTGTCGCCCGCGTCTACACACCCAAGGACTACCGGCTCGCGGACATCATGGACGACGTCGCCGACCTCGCCATCGAGCACCGCCGTCGCCGAGTGGGCGCCACTGCGTAACGACGCCGCCCGTGCTAACGGCGGTACATCGCCTCGATGGTGTCGGCGTACTTGGTGTGGATGCCGCGGCGCTTCAGCTTCATCGTCGGCGTGAGCTCTTCGGAGTCGGGGAGCCACTCCTCGTCGAGCAGCGTGAACTTCTTCACCCGCTCGACCTGTGAGAACTGCTGGTTCGCCTCGGCCACGATGCGGTCGATCTCGGCTCGCATCTCGGTGTTCGCACTCAGCTCCGCCAGCGTCGTGCCCTCCACGCCGTGCTGCCTTGCCCACACCGGCGCGACGTCCGGATCGAGCACGAGCAGCGCCGAGATGAACGGGCGCCCGTCACCGATCACACAGATCTGCCCGATGAGCGGGTACGCCTTGAGGGCGGCCTCGAGGTTCGCGGGTGAGATGTTCTTCCCGCCCGCGGTGATGATGAGCTCCTTCTTGCGGTCGACGATCTTGAGGTAGCCGTCGGCGTCGAACTCCCCGATGTCGCCCGAGTGCAGCCACCCGTCCGCGTCGATCGCCTCCGCGGTCTTCTCCGGATCGTTGAGATACCCGCGGAACACATTGCCGCCCCGGCAGACCACCTCGCCGTCGTCGGCGAGCTTGACCTCGCAGCCCGGGATGGCGCGGCCGACCGTGCCCGGCTTCACCAGGAACGCGTCCCAGGTCATCGGGCCCGACGACTCCGACATGCCGTAGATCTCTGACAGCGGGACGCCCAGCGCCCGGAAGAAGTTGAGGATCTCGACCGGGATGGGCGCGGCGCCGGTGATCGCGGTGATCAGCTGGTCGAGCCCGAGGAGCTCGCGTGCCGGCCGCAGGACCTCGGCCTCCACCTTGTCGTAGTCGGCCCGGAGCGTGGACGGGATCTCCTCGCCGGCAGCCCGGTGCGCCGCCGCCTGCGCGCCTACTTCGAGCGCGCGCCCGAACACCTGCTCACGTTCCGGATCGGCGGTGATGACGGGCTGGACCGCCGCGTAGACCTTCTCCCAGATCCGCGGGACCGCGAACAGCACCTCGGGCCGCACTTCGGGGAGATAGGAAGCGACCTGGCCCGGCTCGGGGCACGTGGTGACCTCGTAGCCGAGCACCACCTGCTGGTAGTGCGACGTCATCCGCTCGGCGATGTGCGCCATCGGCAGGTACGAGACGAGCCTGCGACCGGGGGTCTCGACGCCCTCGAGGCACAACCGGAGAGACTCGACCGTCCAGCAGATGTTGGCGTGGTCGATCATCACGCCCTTGGGCGGCCCGGTCGTGCCGGAGGTGTAGATCACGGTTGCCAGGTCGTCGGGCTGCGCGGTCTGGCTCGCGGCCTCGACGTCGACGGGTTCCGAGTCGACCAGCGAGTCCCAGCGATGCACCTCAGCCGGCGCGAGGCCCTCCGGGTCCTCGAGCACGACGCACTCCGTGAGCGCCGGTAGCTCTGAGCGCACCTTGAGGACCCGCTCGAGATAGCCGATGTCCTCGAGGATGGCGAGCTTGGCGGCGCAGTGTGCGGCGAGGTACTGCACCTGTTCGGGAGCGGACGAGTTGTAGATGGACACCGGGGTGGCACCCAACAGCAGCGCCGCCAGGTCGGCGACGTGGAACTCGGGCCGGTTGCGCATCATCATGACGACCCGGTCGCCGCGCCCGATGCCGAGCGACGCCAACCCGGCCGCGACCCGGGCGGCGCGATCGGCGTACCGGCCGAACGTCAACTCGCCCCAGCCGTCACCGTCCCTCCACCGCAGCGCGACCTGATCGGGCAGGGCCCGAACCGTCTCCACGAACCGGTTGGGAACCGTGTGCCCTCGGGTCCGCTCGGCCAGGGTCTCGCTCGTGACTCGGCTCATGAAGCCCCCCTCGCTTCCGGCGCCCTCCATATGTAGCGCACCGGCCGGCGCCCTGCGCCGGGCACCGCCGGGGCGATTCCACAGCTTTCTCCACAGGGCGCCTGGAAAACCTGGGGAAAGTGGTGGATACTGTTTCCAAATCCGTCCCGAGGAGACTGTTGGGGCGCCCGAGAGGGCTTCTCTACTCCCACCCTCCTCGGGATGGATCGCGTCCGGGCCCGGTCGAAGCGTCGTCGAGCTCGGCCAGGACGGCCTCGGTGTCGGCACCGAGCGGGCGCCCGGGATGGCGGATCTCGCCCGGCGTGGCGCTGAAGCGGGCGACGAGCCCGGGCATGACGACGCCGTCGACCTCGACGACCGCCCGGCGGGCCTGCACGTGGGGATCGGCGAGCAGGTCCTGCATCGTGTAGACGGGCGCGATCGCGGCGTGCGCGGCCTCGAACCGCGAGAGCACCTCGGCAGACGGCCGGGCCGCGATCCATTCGGTGAGCACCTGCTCCAGCTCGTCGCGATGCTCGGCGCGCTGGGCGAACGTCACGAAGCGGGGATCTTCGCCGACGCCGATGAGCGCCAGGACCCGGCGTGCCACGGACTCCGCCGAGGTCGACACCGCGACCCAGACGCCGTCGGCGCAGCGATAGGTGCCCCGCGGCACGGTGTACGGGATGCCCGAGCCGAGGCGTGGCTGCAGCTCACCCAGATGCGCCCACGCGCTCGGCAGTGGCCCCATGCACTGCAGCATCGACTCGAGCAGGTTGACGTCGATGACCTGGCCCTCGCCGCTGCGGTCGCGGGCACGCAGCGCGACCATTACCGCGAACGCGCCGACGAGCGCAGTGATCTCGTCGGTCAGCGCGATCGGTGGGAGCAGCGGTCGACCGTCAGGCTCGCCGTTCACCGCTGCGAACCCGCTCATCGCCTCGGCGAGCGTGGCGAAGCCGGGTCGAGCGGCGTAGGGGCCGTCCTGGCCGAAGCCAGTGACGCGCAAGACGACGAGCCGCGGATTGCGCTCGCGGAGCTCGGCGGGCGCGAGCCCGAGGCGCTCGAGCGTGCCCGGCCGGAAGTTCTCGACCAGCACGTCCGCGGTCGCGACGAGCCGGCGCATCGCTTCGAGCCCGTCCTCGGTCTTGAGGTCGAGGACTACGGCGCGCTTGTTCCGCCCGAGCAGCTTCCACATATAGGTCTCGCCGTCGGCGGGATCGCGCCAGCCCATCCCGCGCGTGCCGTCGCCGCTCGGTGATTCCACCTTGATCACGTCGGCGCCGAAGTCGGCGAGGTAGCGCGCCGCGCCCGGACCCGCGAGCACCGTGGCCATGTCGATGACGCGCAGCCCGTCGAGCGCCTGCATGCGGGCAGGATACGAGCGAGCGCGCCGCGGAGTGCGGCGCCTTTGCTGACCGCCGAAGCTGTCGCCGGAGCTTGCGACGGCGACCAAAGACATCGACCACCGGCCACCCGCCGCGCGCAAAGATCTCGCCCGTGCTGCGGCGCTGGTTCTCGGTGTTCGAGTGGCTGCCGAACTACCGGCGCGCCGACTTCCGCTTCGACCTCGTCGCCGGGCTCACGGGCGCGGCGATCCTCGTGCCGCAGTCGATGGCGTACGCGCAGATCGCCCAGCTCCCACCGGTGGTCGGACTGTACGCGTCGGTGGTGCCGCTGCTCGTCTACACACTGATCGGGCGATCGCCGCAGCTCGGCGTGGGGCCGCTGGCCACGATCTCGGTGCTCGCCGCCGCCGGCGTCGCCAGTCTGGCGTCGCCCGACAGCACACAATTCATCGCGCTGTCGGCGACGCTGGCGGTGCTCGTCGGGCTCGTACACCTGGGCATCGGGCTCGGGCGCCTCGGCTTCCTGGTGCGCTTCCTCTCCGAGCCGGTGATGACCGGCTTTCTCGCCGGCGCTGGGGTCGTGATCATCGCCACCCAGTTGGGGCCGATCTCGGGCGTGTCCCTCAGTGTCAACACCTCGCGGGCTGACGAACTCGTCCGTGACTGGCTCGAACACCTCGACGAGGCCAGTCTCACCACGCTCGCGCTCGGCGTCGTCACCCTCGGCGCCCTGCTCGTCGCCAAGCGGTGGCGACGGTTCCCCGCGCTCCTGGTCATGATCGTCGCGTCGTCATTCGCGGTCCTCGTGTTCGACCTCGACGAGCACGGCATCGCGATCGTTGGCAAGGTGCCGAGTGGCCTCGCGCTCCCGGACGCCCCACCATGGTCGCTGCACGACGCCCAGGTGCTGCTGCCCACGGCCTTCGCGATCACCCTGATCAGCGTGCTCGAGTCGCTGTCGCTCGGGCGCGAGTTCTCCGAGCGTCACCGGTACGAGCTCGATCCCAATCAGGAGATCACAGCGATCGGAGCGAGCAACGTCGCCGCTGGCTTCTTCCAGGGCATGGTCGTCACGGGCGCGATCACGCGCTCGACGATCCTGGACGAAGCCGGCGCTCGCACGCAGCTGACGGGGGCGCTGTGCGCGCTGATCGTCGCGCCGCTCGTCATGTTCGGCAGCGACACGTTCCGCTACATCCCCGTCACGGTCCTGGCCGCGATCGTGATCGAGGCGGTTGTCGGCTTCATCAAGGTGGCGGAGGCCGAGCGGCTGTGGCGAGTCCAGCGATCCGACTTCTGGCTCATGATGACGGCGTTCGCAGGCACCATGGTCCTCGGTCTCGAGCTCGGCGTGCTCCTGGCGGTGGCTATGTCGATCACGCTCATCGTGTACCGGGTCTCACGACCGCACCTCCCCGAGCTCGGGCGGCTCGACGGCACGGATTCGTTCGTCGAGCTCGGCAGCCATCCCGACGCGACGACGTACCCACGGTCGGTGATCGTGCGCATCGAGACCGCGCTGTACTTCACCAACGCGGAGGTCCTTGCCAACCGCCTGCGCCAGCTCGAGCGCGACGGCCTCACCACGATCGTCCTCGACGCCAGCGGAGTGAACTACCTCGATTCCACTGCCGACCACCAGCTGCGCAAGCTCGCGGCGCGCTATCGCGATCGAGGCGTGCGTCTTCTGCTGGTCAACGTCGAGGAGCCCGTGCGCGCGGTGATGGACGCCTCAGGTTTCACCGATCTCGTCGGCTCCGACGCCTTCTTCCCCACCGACGCCGACGCCGTCGCCCATCTCGACTCACGCACCGACGCGTGATGCGCATCTCAACCGGAATAGTTCCAGGTCAGATACGCATCGTGGCTCAGAAGCGGTACGTGAAGCAGCGGTGCTCGAGGGGGCCGAGGGCGTAGTCGCGGTAGAGGCCGGCGAACATGTGACGAGTCTTCTCGCTCCAGGCCATGGCCTCGGGCGCGACGACCCGCCGCACTGCCTGCGTGTACCCGCCTTCGTACACCCAGTACTCGGCCCACGCCCCCGGGTAGTCCTTGGTGCAGGCGATCTCGCAGAACGGGACGTGGCGCGCGCCCGCGAACTGTCGGACCCGGTTGCGATGGGTGTGGCCGGCGAAGTAGCCGGCGATGCTCTCGTGACGCCCCACGACCTCCGCGAACGCGATGCTGTCGGCAGGGTTCACGCCGAAGTACTCGCCGCCGGGATACCCGGCCTCGAGGTTCCAGATGTGGTGGTGGCCGAACACGAGGATCGGCGCCGTGCTCGACCGAGCGAGGTCGTCGAGCCATTGAATCTGGTTGGTGCTGAGCTGGCCTCGGTCGATCCCCGGGATCACGGTGTCGAGCACCGCGAGCGTGACGCCGTCGAGCTCGACCGTGTACGGCGCCTTCCCGGCGCCGAGCGTCGGATCGGTCATGGCGTCGTGGTTGCCTCGCACCCAGTGCATCCGTGGGCCGAGCTGCCCGTACGCGTCGAGGAACGCCTGGAACTCGTCCTCGGCTCCGACGTTGGTCAGGTCGCCCTTGAGGATCACGGCGTCGGGGTCGAGCGCTTCCATCTCGGCGATGACGGCCCGATTCATCGTCTCGGGATAGGGCGGCTCGCCCGCTTCGCTGCGGAAGATCGGCCCGATCTCGTCCTCGAGGACGTCGCCCACGCGCCCGCACTCGATCTCGCCGAAATGCACGTCGTTGGCGGTGGCGATCGTCGTGAGCAGCCGCCCGGGCGGTCGCTCGAGCGTCATGAACGTCGCCGGCAGACAGTGGTCGTGCGATGCGCCGTCGACCTCGAGCTCGTACTCCGTGCCCGGCTCGAGCCCGGTCACACGCGCAACGTGATACGGGCCGACCGTCGTGACCTCGTGACTGCCGATTCGGCTGGCGACGCGTTCGTCGCCTTCGGTGGAGAAGGTGACCACGGCTTCGTCGGGGCCGATGGTCATCAGCTCCGCGTTGCCGATGTTGCCGATGTTCATGGCCTACGTGCGCGACCTTCGGCCGATGCGGCCCGACAGGCGCCACGGGCCGCGCATGAGGCCGGCGCGCCGGGCGCTGAGCCGCGACGCTCGCACCCACGCGTCGAGGCGGGTGGGGTCGCCGCCGGTGACGGCGGCCGAGGCCGCACCCGCGACCAGCGCCTGTTCCCGTTCGAGGACCGCGAACGCGGCCGCGATCGCGGCCACCTCCTCGGGTGTCGCGTCCGGCGAGACGACCTGGAACCGGGGCTGGC
>JAPSGP010000134.1 GCA_031177445.1 Acidimicrobiia bacterium | reverse complement strand
CGCTTCACTCAGCCGCGTGGCCTCCGGTTCGTGCTCGTCTCGTGCCTTGCTCTGGTGGGGCTCGTTCTGGTCGTGCAGGCAGCTCGGGGCCAGCAGCTGTCCCTGTACGACGACCTGAGTGGCGCCTTGACCGGTACCGGCACGGCACTCGTCTTCCTCGCCGTCGGTGCGGGAGCGAGCGCGGTTGCGAAGGAGCATTCCAGCGGTGCACTCGTCATGCTGCTGACCTGGGAGCCACGACGTGGCCGTGTCGTGCTCGGGAAGGCGTTCGCGATCGGCGTCGGTTCCGGCCTCGCGGCGCTCGTCGTCGCCTCCGCATTGGCGTCGGGTCTCGCCATCACCTCGGCAGTCTCCGGCGGTACCTCGCTCGACGGGCCCTGGACGACATCACACCTCGCCCAGATCGGCTGGCTTTGTCTCGGGACGGCAGCTGCCGGCTTCGTCGGCGCCACGGTGACCTTCATCACCCGATCGGCTGCCATCACTCTCGGCCTGTTCGTCTTGCTCTACCTCCTCGGCGAGCGCGCGGTGCATGCGCTCGCCTCCGATGCTGCCGAGTGGGGACCGGCGAGCTTGATCGTGCGACTTGCCTCCGGCGCTGACGGTCTCTTCGGTCTGCACCTGGCCACCTCGACGGCGATGTGGCGAGCACTCCTCTGGCTGGCGGCCCTCGTGACGCTTTCGATCGTCGTGTTCCGGGTGCGGGAGGTGCGCTAACCGGATCGCGAGAGCGAGCGCTGGGCCCAGTGCCGCCACGATTCCGACAGGCCGTCGAGCTCGGTGAGGCGCGGAATGAGCTCTGCCTGCCCGTGGTAGGCGCGCTCGACGGTGCCGATGGTGACACCGTGCTCCGGCTGGTGCAGGAGCTCGATGGCGTCACCGGCGCCGAGGTCGCCCTCGGTCTCGATCGCGAGATACGTGCCCGGTCGGGCGGCGTCAGCGAAGCGATCGACGAAGGCGGCATCGCCCATGCGGATGCCGAGCTTGAAGCATGGGATGCGCGGCTCCGTGATCCGGAGCGTCGCGGTCCCGATGCGCCACCGCTCGCCGACGACGGCAGCCGCGAGGTCGATGCCGTCGATGGTCAGGTTCTCACCGAAGGTGCCGGCCTCGAGGGCCTGATCAAGCACACGCTCCCACCAGCGATAGTCATCGGAGGCGTAGGCGTAGAGCGACTTGGTGGGACCGCCGTGCACGCGCCGATCGGCCTGGTCGTCACCTTCGACGTTGACGCCCACGACTCGGTGGCGTCCGGCAACGGGATGCTTCCAGATCGCAGTTGTCACGACGCGGCCGTGCCAGCGCACTTCCCGAGGCCCGCCGACGTTCACCGACACCACTCGCCCGATCTCGGCATCCGCGATCACGAATGTCCGGAACGCATCGGGGCCCGCGATGATTCCTTCCGCCGTTCGTGGTCTGCCCTGCGTCCGGTCGTACGAAGGGAGAACCGATGACGACCCCGTTGCAGCAAGGCGATCTCCGGCTGCTGGAAACCGACGCCGCCAAGCGGCTGTTCGACTCGACCACGCCAGCCCGTGTGGGATACCTGGCGCTTGATGGGACGCCTCGGGTCGTTCCGACGTGGTTCGTCTGGACGGGCGATGAGTTCGTGATGCCGACCTTCATCTCCGCGCCGCACGTGCGGCACCCGGCGGCTCGGCTCCGTGCCCTGCGCGCCAATCCGGACGTCGCGATCAGCATCGACACCGAGGGATCGCCCCCCACGGCACTGCTCGTCCGAGGCCGCGCGGCGATCACTGAGGCCGACGGCGTGGTCCCCGAGTATGCGCAGGCCGCACTGCGGTACATGGGCGAAGAGGTTGCCAACCCGTACCTCGCGATGCTCGACGATCCGAGCACACGGATGGCTCGCATCGCAGTGCGTCCTCGCTGGGTCGGCCTCGTCGACTTCGAGACCCGGGCGCCGAGCGCCCTGGGCGGCGTGACCGCCTAGTTGGAGCTAGCGAGCCCCAGGTAGGCGGCGTCGAGCTCGTCGGCGATCTGGTGCGGCGGGCCGGTGAGCTGGATCCGTCCGTGGAGCATGATCGCGGCCGTCTCGGCGACGTCGAGGACCTCGTGCGCGAACTGCTCGACGATGAGGATCGACACGTCCTGCTCCGCGATGCGCGCCACGTGCTGGTACAGCTCCTCGACGACCAGCGGCGCCAGTCCCATGGAGAGCTCGTCGAGCAGCAGCACCTTCGGGTCGGTGGCGAGCGCCCGCGCCATCGAGAGCATCTGCTGTTCGCCTCCGGACAAAGTGCCCGCGAGCTGCTTGCGCCGATCCTTGAGCCGGGGGAACTGCGAGAAGGTGCGCTCCTCCACGTCGCTCATCTTGGGGCCGGTGTAGGTGGACATGCGCAGGTTCTCGATCACGGTGAGGTTCGGGAAGATGCCCCGGCCCTCCGGGATGCTGCACACGCCGGCACGGGCGAGTGCGTCGCTGCTCTTGCGCTTGACCACTTTGCCGTCGAGGACCACCTCGCCGCCGCTCGGCGCCATCTGCCCGCTCGCGACCTTGAGCGTGGTCGACTTGCCGGCACCGTTCGGCCCCAGGAGCGCGAACACCGAGCCCGCCGGCAGCGTGAGGCTGACCCCGTGCAGCACGTCGATCGGCCCGTAGCCGGCGCGCACCTCGCGGAGCTCGAGCGCTGCTGGTCGGGTGTCGGCGCCGTTGGTGCCGTCGACGCTCGCAGCCCGTACGGGCGCGCGGCGAGCGCCGTCGTGCTCCTGTTCCTCCCCCAGGTACGCCGTGCGCACGAGCGGGTTCGCTTGCACCTCGGCCGGCGTGCCGATTGCGATGATCCGGCCGAAGTCGAGCACGTGGATCCGCTCGCACGTCCCCATCACGAACGCCATGTCGTGCTCGACCAACAGGACGGCGAGATCGGTCCCGGCGAGCTCGCGCAGCAGCGAGCTGAGCGTGTTGGTCTCGGTCTCGTTCAGTCCCGCCGACGGCTCGTCCAGCAACAGCACCCGGGGGCGGGTGGCGAGCGCCCGGCCCAGCTCGACCAGGCGAGCGGTGCCGGTCGGGAGCCGGTCGACGCGCTCACCCGCAACCGATCCGAGCCCGACTCGCTCGAGGATCTCGTCGGTGACCGCGGCCGGTGACGAGCCGTCACGCGACCAGCCCTTCCGCATCTCCGCTGCGACCAAAATGTTCTCGCGCGCACTCATCGTCCCGAAGGTCTCGAGCCGCTGGAACGTTCGCCCGATGCCGAGCCGGGCCCGCTGATGGGGGCGCTTCCGGGTGAGGTCGACGCCGTCGAGCGTGACGTGCCCGCGGCCCGGTGCGAGCAGGCCCGTGATGACGTTGAACAGCGTGGTCTTGCCGGCGCCGTTGGGACCGATCAGGCCGGTGACGTACCCCTTGTCGACGTCGATCGAGACGTCGCTCAGCGCCTGGAGCCCTCCGAAGCTGACCGCAACCTCTTCGATGTCGAGCAGCGCCATCTCAGGTCTGCTTCTCCTCGCTCGTGAGCGCGGGTTCGGGCGGGGGTGACGAAGCGACGGCGGCCGCGCCGTCGCCCGCGCCGCCGGCGGCTGCGGGCGCGGGCGCCCCGCGAGGACCCCGCCGCCGCTGCATCTCGGCCTTGAACGCCTGCCGCGCGTCCTTGCGCCACGGCAGCAACGGCGAGAACAGGAACCCGAGCCCCACCGACGCGCCGTTCGGGTTGGTCGCGATGGCGAGCGCGAGCAGGCCCGGACCGAGGAGCTCGAGCGAGCGGAGCCAGGAGAAGTCCCAGGTGTCGGTGATCACCCGGAACAGGATGAAGTTGAAACCACCGATGAGCGCACCTGCCACCGTGGCCACTCCCCCGATCACGGCGAGCAGCACGATCGGGAGCCCCAGCAGCATGGTGAAGTCCTGCGTCCCGGCGGTGCCTCGCTGCATGCCGAGGAGCGCACCGGCGAAGCCCGCCATCGCCGCCGAGAGTGCGAACACCGACAGCTTGGTCGTCATGAGGTTCACCCCGAGCGTGGCACTCGCGGCCTCGCTGTCGCGCAGCGCGACGAGGCGACGCCCGTACGCGCTGCGACGCAGCGCGATGACGCCGACCGCCATCGCGCCGAAGATCCCGGTGCAGAGCAAGAGGTAGTTGCGCTGGTCGGTGAACTGGTAGCCGAAGATCGAGAGCCGCTCGATGCGGTTCCCCGCGCCCGCGCCGAACACCTCGGGCTGGTCGAAGAACAATCGCTCCGCCATGTAGGCGAACGCGATGGTGGCGAGCGCGAGGTAGAGGCCCTGGAGCCGGAGCGCGGGGAGTGCCACCAGGACACCGAACGGCACCGCCAGGGCCGCCGCCGCGAGCAAGCCCCACGCGCTTCCGGTGCTCGCCCAGTTGAACATCGCGAACGCGCCGACCCCGGCGAAGGTGATCTGGGCGAACGACACCTGACCGGCCCAGCCGGTCAGCGGCACCAGCGACAACATGAGCGTGGCGGTGACGATCGCCAGCGTCATCCGGTTGAGGCTGACCGTCCCCATGTTGCGCGTGAACACGAAGATCACGACCCACAGGACCGCCATGCCGAGGGCGGTCTCCCACACCCTCGAGACTCGGGGTTGCAGGATCTTCGCCGGGGGCGGCGGGCGCCGGAGCTCGATGCGGGCCTGCGGGAGTGCGAGCAACGCGACGAAGAGGAAGATCGTCGGGATGGCGAAGGTGGCGGTGCTCCATCGGCCCGTGAAGTCGAGATAGCTCTGCTGGAAGCTCACGACCAAGCCCAGCAGGATCGCACCGACGTAGGTGAGGGGAAGGTTCTTGAGCCTGCCCACGATGGCGGCGGCGAAGGCGTTGATGATGAGGAGGGTCAACCCCTCGACCGTCAGCCCGAGCTCCGGCACGAGGAGGATGCCCGAGATCGCGGCCATCGACGATCCGAGTGCCCACGCCAGCATGGAAGCACGTGTGGGTCGGGCGCCGTGGAGGCCGGCAAGCGCGCGGTTGTCGACCACCGCCCGCATCGTCACGCCGATGCGACTGCGGTACAGGAGCAGGCGCAGGAAGATCGCGATGCCGATGGCGACGCAGATCGTGATGAAGCGGTGCCAGAGGACGAACGTGTCACCGATGCTGAACCCCTCGGTACCGAAGAAGAAGTTGATCGCCCGGCCTTCGGTGGGGTCCCAGATCAGCAGCGCGAGCCCCATGAAGAACAGCATGAGGCCGACGGTGACGACGAGCTGGACCACGAGCGTTGCGTCGACGAGGTGGCGCATCAGGATCCGCTCGATCGTGGCGCCGAGCAGCGGCGCGATGACCAGGACGCAGAGCACGATCGCGATCGGCGCCGGCAGTCCCCACTCGACGCGCAGCTGCCAGTACATGAACGCCATGAACATCCCGATGGCGCCCTGGGCGAAGTTGAAGATCCCCGACGTCGTGTAGGTCACGACGATGCCGGACGCGGCGATGGCGTAGATCGAGCCCAGCGAGATCCCGACGATCAGCATCGAGATGATGCTGTCGGTGGTCACCGGGCGGCCCGACCACGAGGCGAGGCTGATCCCGAGCAGGACCGCGGCACCGACGACCAGCGCGGCGCGCTGCCACGTGAACCTCATCACGCTCGCGGTTCCGATCACCCGGGCCCCGGGCTCACGTCGAGCCGAGATCCAGGTCCAGCTCCACCTTCACGGTGTTCTTGCGGTCGCAGTTCAGCGTGCCCTTCTTCTTGGGGAAGACCCGCACGAACTCGCCGTCCCTGATCTGCATCGTCGCGAAGCAGCCGTTGACCTTGCGGCCACCGACGTCGGTCGGACCGATCAGGGCGTCACCGTCGACGGAGGCGTCGAAGTCGTGGATCTCGGCCGCCTCTTCGAGGAACCGCGCCCGGGTGATGCCGTTCTCGCCGTGCGCCTCGACGATGTTGTTGACCACGTCGCGGAAGAACAAGCTCGCCGCGAACGCCTGGGCACCGAAGCCGTCGGCGTTGTCGCGGCCACCTACATTCTTCACATAGGCGTTCACAGCCTTGTTCTGCTTGGCTTCCTCGAGCGGTACGAAGAACACGTTGATGAATTGCCCCTCGACGTCGGCGCCGCCTTCCTCCAACGTGCGCACGTCGTAGCAGGCGAGCGAGCAGTCCCACACCTCCACGCTGGTGACGCCCTGGATCTTCGCCTCCCGCCGCAGGTTGACGTTCGCCTTGTAGTCGGAGCCGTTGTAGAAGTACGTCGAGTTGTTCTGCTTGAGCGATTGCGCCACCGGCGTGTATTCCGGCTGGGTGGCGAGTCCCGAGACCTGGAACTGGTCGTCGTTCTCGACCCCGGCCTTCTCGGCGCCGGCGATGATCGGCAGCGTCGCGTTGATGGTGGACTTCAGGTCCCTCGGGATGACGAACGAGCCGTGGAGGTCCTTCACCTGCTTCTTCTGGTACCGAATCTGACCGACGCGGGCGGTATAGGTCTGCGGGTGATCGTCCTTGGTCGTGCAGTCGAGGGCCCCGGCGATGATCGGGAAGGAGACCGGCGAGCACTGGTGCGCGACTTCGGTCTGGAGGATCGGCACGTCGGGCAGGCCGGTGGCGGCCCCGGCCTTGTCGACGCAGCCAACCGCGGGCTCGATGTTGCTCAGGAACAGGGCGGTCGTCCCCACGATGGCGAAGTTCTCTTCGCACGCCCGGACCAGGGCGCTCCTCGCCTCGTCGGGGCTCAGCCGCGAGTCGATGAAGTCGACCTGGACCTTGCGGCCGGCCAGCCCGCCGCCCCCGGCCTTGCTGTTGATGTACTTCTCGAAAGCCTGCACGCCGTCCCGCGAGCCCTTGAACAGGCCCGGCCGGATGGCGTTGTCGACGTCGGCGATGACCGCGATCCGGATGGTGTCGGCGGTGACGCCGATCTCGCTGTCGGGGCTGTCCTGGGCCCCGGCGCCGGTGTTCGGCACCAGCGCCGCCCCCATCACCAGCGCCGCCGAGACGATCGCCCACAGGCTTCGCTTCACGATTCCCCCCTGACCATTGCGCCCCGGATCCGGACCCGGCCCGGCGGCATTGTGTCGCAAACTAGAACTTGTTTCAAGGCGCTTCCCAAGCGTCCCAATGGTGACGCAGCCTGGCGGCATTGTGGTCGCGGGCGCGAGAATCCGCCGGTTCTCGCCCGGTCGGAGGCGGTTCGGTAGCGGGTTCGGAACGGTTTTTCGGAGGCCCAGGGTGGCGACGATCTCGGGGTTCATCCGGTCCTCGGCCGGCGGCGAGCATCCGGCCGTGCGCTTCGAGGACCAGTCCTGGACGTACGCGGAATACGTGACCGCGTGCTCGGAGCGGGCCGCCCTCTGGGAGGAGCTGCGGCGCCCCGGCCCACCCCACGTCGGCGTCCTGCTCGACAACGTGCCCGAGTTCCCGATGTGGCTCGGCGCCGCCGCCCTCGCCGGCGCGGTCGTCGTCGGCATCAACCCCACCCGACGCGGCGCCGAGCTCGCCCGCGACATCACCCACACCGACTGCCAGCTCATCGTCACCGAGGAGCGCCACCTGCCGCTGCTCGACGGGCTCGAGCTCGGCGCCCCGTCCGAGCGCGTGCTGGTGGTCGAGAGCGACGACTACGGCGAGGCCGTCGCCCGCCACGCGGGCGCGCTTTACGACACCGCCCTT
>JAPSGP010000406.1 GCA_031177445.1 Acidimicrobiia bacterium | reverse complement strand
CCTCAACGCCGACCGCCTCGACCTCCGCGGTCCTTGGGTCATCCTCCCATAGTGCGGCTCCGCAACTCGAAGCCGTGCGTCCCCGGCGACACCGGTTGACGCCCGTCCCGGCGAGGCGCACAGTCGAGTTATCGGCAAACGCTGTCGGGAGGTGATCCGGTCATGGGATCAGCCGAGCGCAAGAGCATCCGTGCACCCGATGAGACGAAGAGCTTCGACAAGGGACGCTGCGACCTTGTGCACGTCGGTGCGATGACACTCGGGCGGAGCGTGCTGGAGCCCGGGTGGCGGTGGTCGGAGTCCATCGGGAGGATCGCAGGCACCGAGCGCTGTGAGATCACCCATACCGGGGTGGTCGTGTCGGGGCGACTTCACTTCGCCCTGAGCGACGGGTCCGAGATCGAGGCCGGGCCCGACGATGCATTCTCGGCGCCGCCCGGTCACGACGCGTGGGTCGTGGGCAACGAGCCCTGCGAGGTCCTGGACTTCGCCAGCAATCTCGCGACGTACGAAACCCCGTTCGAGGCACACGTGCCGGCGCCAACGGCCGAAGCCGCGAACACGTACGCACACGCGACCGCGAACCCGCCCCCAATGCCCGCGAAGTCCTAGCTGCGTCTCAGAGCCAGCCGCGGCTCGGAGAAGACGCAGCTCAGAGCCAGCCGCGGCGTTTGAACACGCCGTACAGGCTCATGCTGACGAGCGCCATCAGCGCGAGCGCGAACGGGTAGCCGAGGAGCCAGTCGAACTCGGGGATGTTGTCGAAGTTCATGCCGTAGACGGTGCCGATGAGCGTCGGGGCGAAGAGGATGGCGGCCCAGGCCGACACCTTCTTCACCTCCTCGTTCTGGACGTAGCTCGCCTCGGTCAGGTTCTTCATCTCCTCGTTCTGCTGCTGGCTCACGAGCGTGGCGTTCACGGTGAGGATGTTCTGGAGGTTCTGACGGAACTCGTCCACGCGCTCCACCGCGATCGTGGCGTGGTCGGCGACGTCGCGGAGGTACCGCTGGAGCTCCTCCTCGGTCCCGTACTTCTCGAAGCCGGCAATGAGCGCTTCGAGCATCTGGAGCAGCGGCCGCGTCGAGCGCTGGAACTCGATCACCTCGCGGGAGAGCTCGTAGATGCGGCGTGACACTGCCGGATCGCCCGTGAACACCTGGGTCTCGATCTCGTCGATGTCGTTCTGCAGGCCGGCCACGACCGGCGCGTATCCGTCGACGACGGCGTCGAGGATCGCGTACAGCACTGCCTCGGTCCCGAGGCGCAGCAGGTCAGGGTCGCTCTCCATGCGCCGCCGCACCGCCGCCAGGTCGGGCGCCTCGCTGTGGCGGACCGTCAACACGAAGTCGCGGCCGACGAACACGTGCAGCTCGCCGAAGTCGACCTCCTCGGTCGCGTCCACGTACCGGGCGGCGCGCAGCACGACGAACAGGATGTCGTCGTAGCGCTCGAGCTTCGGTCGCTGGTGGGCGACGATCGCGTCTTCGACCGCGAGCTCGTGGAGCCCGAGCTCCTCCGCGAGGGTCAGGAGCTGCGACTCTGCCGGCCGGTAGAGCCCGATCCAGGCCATCGCACCGGGCTTGTCGTGCAACGCCTCGAAGGTGTCGGCCAGGCTCGCCGGGGCGTGCACACGCTGGCCGTCGAGGTAGATCGCGTTGTCGACGATGCTCCTCTCGACCGGTGGGCGGGGCTCCGCTTCCTCGCTGGGCTCCATCTCCTGTTCGGGCGCGACCGGGCGGCCATCCCCGGGGCGGCCCCATCGCGGGCGGCCGAGCCTGAGGGTGCGCAACCCGTGCAAGCGTCGATCAGCCACGAGATACCTCCGGAACGAGACGCACAGACGTGGAGTGCGGGAACGAGCAGCGCAGCTCGAGGTGGCTGCGCCCGGACATGTGAGTTACCGGTAGGTACTCGGAGGTTGGCTCTTCATCGTGAAGCCCCACCTCCCATTCCTCGGCTCGCGGAATCTCGCTCGGAACGTGATCAGGATACCCCGGGAGCTCGCAGTTGCAGCGATCATCGATAGCGTGCTCAGCTCGACGACTACAAGAAAGGACGCGCCCGATGGACTGGAAGCTCGAACTGATATCAGTTCCGGTGTCGGACGTGGACCGCGCGAAGGGCTTCTACACGGAGCAGGTCGGCTTCAATGCCGACCATGATCACACCGTGAGCCCCGAGCTGCGCTTCGTGCAGCTGACCCCACCAGGCTCCGCGTGCTCGATCGCGCTCGGCACGGGGCTCACCACCGCGACGCCGGGCTCCGTCCAGGGAATGCAGATGGTCGTGTCGGACGTCGAAGCTGCACGCGAGAGCTCGTCAGCCGTGGCGTCGAAGCGAGCGAGGTACAGCAGTTCCACTGGGGCTCGTTCACCTACTTCCAGGATCCCGACGGCAACGGCTGGGCGGTGCAGCAGCTCCCTCCCCGCGACTGAGGCGCGTCGAGGCCCTCATTGATGTTCGACGATCTGCTCGATGCCAATCAGCGGTATCGGGCCGAACTCCACGATCCCGGCGTCGCGGGCGTCGCGGCGAAGGGTTTGGCCGTTCTGACCTGCATCGACTCGCGTATCGACCCGCTCGCGCTGCTCGGGTTGCGCGCCGGAGACGCGAAGATCATTCGCAACGCCGGAGCAAGGGTCACCGACGACGCGCTGCGCTCGCTGGTACTCGCCGCGAACCTGCTCGGCGTTTCCCGAGTCTGCGTGGTGCAACACACGGACTGCGCCATGGTTGGGTCCACCGACGACGAGATCCGGGCTCGCATCGGCTCGTTGCGCGGCGTCGATGCCACCGGCTGGCAATTCCTGGCGACCACCGATCAACTCGCGACGTTGCGGGCCGACATCGAGCGGATCAAGTCCTGCCCGCTCCTCCCCCGCGATCTCGAGGTCGGCGGGTTCGTCTTCGACGTGCACACGGGCGAGCTCGTCCCGCTGCACAAGATGTAGCCGACGCAATCATTGCTCCGTGAGCTACCAAATAGGTTGCCCCGGAAGCAATGAAACGTTCGCGCCCCGCTGGCTCAACCCCTGGAGCAGGTCGGTCACCTTGCTCAGACTGCGGCGAGCACCTCGCGTACCTCCACCGTCCTGAGGGTGATGCCTTCGGGAGCACCGGGCATCGGGGGCTCACCCACCTGGAACCTGGCAGCG
>JAPSGP010000133.1 GCA_031177445.1 Acidimicrobiia bacterium | reverse complement strand
ACGCGGCAGGTGATGTCGCCGGTGTCGCGTTCGGCCGATCGGACGTCGGAGGCGCGGATCTGGGCCACGAGCACCTGGAGCAGCCGGACCGCAAGTCGCGGGTGGGTCTCGATAAACTCGAGGAAGAACGGCGCTGGCATGACGAGCGCGTCGACGGCGTCGAGCGCGGTCGCGGTGGCCGACCGGGGACGACCGTCGATGGCGGAGAGCTCCCCCACGAGCTCGCCCGGCTCCTTCACCGCCAGCAGGATCTCGCGCCCCCCGGGCGTGTGCACCGAGACCTTCACTCGTCCCGAGCGGATCGCGATCACTGCGTCCCCGGGATCGCCCTCACGGAACAGCACCTGGCGGTGACGGAAGCGGCGCGGGTGGGCGTGGGTCTCCAGCGTTCGCCACTCTTCGTCGGTCAGAACCCCTGCCGCCCCCACGCGGCAAGTCTATGAACGGTTCGTAGAATCGCGCGAAGGCGGCGGCTTTGCCGACCGCGCGCAGCCCGGCGGCTCTGCCGACCGAGTGCGCAGGAGGCCGAGCTTGCGAGGCCGACCCAGAGAAGCGGAGCAAAGCCGCAGCATGCGACGGCGATCAGGAGGTCAGTTGAATCCGAGCGCCGACGACGTTGCCGCGCTCGAGGTCCTGCTCGGGCGTGAGCCCGAAGGCGACTTCGAGGTCGTCGTGCGCACCGGTGCCGGGGAACCGAGCGTGATCCGGAACGCACCGCTGTTGCGCGACGGCACCCCGATGCCGACGAGGTACTGGCTCGTCGACCCGCACCTGACCCTCGCAGTGGCGCGCCTCGAGTCCAACGGCGGCGTTCGTGCCGCCGAGGCCGCGGTCGACCCCGACGAGCTCGTCGCCAGTCATGACGCCTATGCCGGTGAGCGCGACGAGGCCGTTCCGCCTGAGCACACCGGTCCTCGACCGAGCGGCGGAGTCGGTGGCACGCGCACCGGGGTGAAGTGTCTGCACGCGCACTATGCCTACTTCCTCGCCGGGGGCGACGATCCGGTAGGACGCTGGGTCGAGGAGCGGCTTACCAGTGAGTGAGCGGCTGGCGGCGATCGACATCGGGACGAACTCGACCCGCCTCCTTGTTGCCGACACCGACGGCGTCGGAGGCGACGCCATCCTCGTCCCACTCGACCGGCGCATGCGCATCACCCGGCTCGGCCAGGGCGTCGACGTCGCTCGCCAGCTGCAGCCCGAGGCGATCGGGCGCACGATCGACGTGCTGCGCGACTACCGAGTCGCGCTCGACGAGCTCGGCGCGAAGCGGGCGCGGGCGACCGCCACCAGTGCGGCCCGCGACGCCGGCAACCGCGACGACTTCTTCGGTCCCGCCGAGGCGGTGCTCGGGTTCGAGGTCGAACTACTCGACGGCGACGAGGAGGCCCGCCTCTCGTTCCTCGGCGCGACCGCCGAGCTCGACGAGCCCGCGCCGTACCTGGTCGTCGACATCGGCGGTGGCTCGACCGAGTTCGTGGTCGGTACGACCCGACCGCAGGGCCTCATCTCCGTCGACACCGGTTGCGTTCGCCTCACCGAGCAGTTCCTGCATTCCGATCCGCCGACGCCGGAAGAGCTCTCGCAAGCAGTGTCGGTGGTGCGGGACCACATCGCCGACGTGGAACGAGAGGTGCCGGAAGTTCGGAGCGCGGCGACCCTGGTCGGCCTCGCCGGCACCATCACGACGATCGCCGCCATCGAACAGGGCCTCACCACCTACGACCGGGACCGCATCCACCACTTCCGCCTGGAGAAGGTGGCCGCCGAAGACGTGTTCCGCACGCTCGCCACCGAGACGGCCGAGCAGCGCCGTCACAATCCGGGCCTCGATCCCGGCCGGGTCGACGTGATCGTGGGGGGCGCGATCGTGCTCGTGACCATCCTGCGCACCTTTGGCTTCGACGAGGTGGTGGTCTCGGAGGCCGACATCCTCGACGGGTTGGTCCGCAGCCTGACCAGCTGATTCACATCCAGCGCGGCGGCGACCCGGAAAGTCAGCGAAATATCCCCCACTCGAGCGATCGCGCGCCGCAAGATACGGCGATGGATGCCGCGGTCTTCACAGAGATGCTGCGGCGATTGACGCCGGGCGACCTGCACGGCATCGCGGCCGCGGTCGACGTGCACTCCGGCTCACCCGCCGACGAAGTCGAGGCGTGGCGGGTGACGATCACGATCGACCGGGCGTTGCGCCGGACGCGCCAGACCCGGGTCGCGGCCCACGCGGCTTCGGGGGCGACGCACGCCGTCGTCGCCGTGGCCGAGGCGCACGGGATCGTGCTGCCCGACCCGCAGGTCACGCTGGTCGCCCGCGCCGCCGCCGAGGTGGCGCGTGCGCTCGTGGCCGGCGACGAGGCGCGCTACGAGGCCGACGTGCTGCTTGCGCCGTTCGCGTCGCTGGCGATCACCCCTGCCGCCTGACCTCCGTCGCCCCGCTGTGTTGGTGCAGAAGAGGGTCGTATCGCGCCCTGTTGTGCACCAACGCTCGGGGAGGCGAGCCGAGATAGCGTGCCGCCGTGCCGTCGTCCGCGCCGCTCACCGACCGGTTGCTGCTCGGCCCCGGGCCGTCGAACCCGTACCCCGAAGCGGTGGCGGCGCTCGGCCGGCCGATGCTCGGCCACCTCGACCCGGAGTTCCTCGAGCTCCTCGACGAGACCATGGCGCGCCTGCGGCAGGTGTTCCGCACCAGCAACGCTCTGACCCTGCCGATCAGCGGCACCGGCTCGGCCGGGATGGAGGCGTGCTTCGTCAACCTGCTCGAGCCGGGCGACAAGGTGATCGTCGGCGTCAACGGCGTGTTCGGCGAGCGCATGTGCGACGTCGCCCAGCGCTGCGGCGCCGAGGTCATCCGGGTCGACGAGGCGTGGGGCCGAGCCCTCGATCCGCAACGGCTGGTGGACGCGCAGGCGCAGCATCGCGACGCGCGGTTCGTCGCGGTCGTGCACGCCGAGACCTCGACCGGGGTCGAAAACGACGTCGCGCCGCTCGCCGCGCTCGCCAGCACCGACACCCTCCTCGTGGTCGACGCGGTCACGTCGCTGGGCGGAATCCCGGTCGAGGTCGACGGTTGGAAGATCGACGCCTGCTACTCGGGCACCCAGAAGTGCCTCGGGGTCGCGCCCGGGCTCGCCCCGTTGACCTTCGGTGAGCGGGCGGTCGCACGCCTACGGAACCGCTCGAGACCGCCGCAGTCGTGGTACCTCGACCTCGGCCTGATCGGCGCGTACGTCGGCGGCTCGACCCGTCGCTATCACCACACCGCGCCGATCTCGATGATCTACGCGCTCCACGCCGGCCTCGGCGCGGTACTGGCCGAGGGCCTCGAAGCCGCGTGGCAGCGCCACCAGCAGGTGGGGAACCGCTTGCACGCGGCGCTGCCCAACCTCGGGTTCCGGCTCATCGCCCAGTCCGGCCACCGGTTGCCCCAGCTCACCTCGACGTGGCTTCCCGAGGGTGCCGACGACGCCGCGCTGCGCAAGGCCCTGCTCGAGCAGTACGGGATCGAGGTCGGGGGTGGGCTGGGGGAGTTCGCGGGGAAGGCGTGGCGCATCGGGCTCATGGGCCACTCGGCCCGCGATCGCTCGGTCACCACGCTGCTCGGTGCGCTCGGCGAGCTCCTGTAGCAGCTCGGCGCGGTACCAGGGGCTTACGCGCCCGCTTCGCTTGTCGTACCGCGGCCGAGGAACTCGACCAGCAGGAGCACGAGCCCGACGAGCACTGGCTACTCGTCGACGAGCTCGCCTCGGGCAGCGAGCAGGCGGTCGACCGCGAGCTCCGCGTAGGCGTGCGGCTCCCCGTCGTCGGGAAGCGCGCCCCGGCGAGCGGCCGCCAGGTGCGCGCACGACGCCACCAGCGCCATGTGCGTGAACGCTTGCGGCGTGTTGCCGAGCTGCTCACCGGTCGCGGTGTCGACCTCCTCGGCGAACAGCCCGACGTCGTTGGCCAGCCCGAGCAGGCGGCCCAGGAGCGCCTCCGCCTCGTCCAGGCGTCCGGCGTGGGTCAAGCAGTCGAGGAGCCAGAACGAGCACAAGAGGAACGCGCCTTCGCGCCCATCGAGACCGTCGGGGCTGAGGTACCGATGGACGAGTCCGTCGTGCGCCAGGTCGCGCTGGACGACCGCCATCGTCTCCTGGACCAGCGGGTGATCGGTCGGCAGGAAGCCGAGCGCGGGCACGAGCAGGGTCGCGGCATCCGGGACCTCCACCCCGGCCGCCTGGTGGAACCAGCCGTTCGGGGCACCTTCTTCGAGCAGATACGTCCGAAGGTGCTCGCGCTCGCGCTCCCAGTTCGCGACATCGCCCGGCAAACCGAACGCGCCGGCGATCTTGATGGCCCGATCGAGCGCCACCCAGCAGTTGAGCTTCGAGTGCACGAAGTGGCGGGGGCGATCGCGCATCTCCCAGATGCCGTGGTCCGGCCGCCGCCAGTCGCGTGCCACCACGTCGGCGAGCCCCACCAGGAAGGCCCAGTTCGACTCGCTCAGCTCCCCGCCGGCCTTGCCGTAGAGGTAGGCGGCGTCGAGGATCTGTCCGTAGGAGTCGAGCTGCTTCTGCTTGACGGCCGCGTTGCCGATGAGCACCGGCCGCGAGTCGCGGTGGCCGCCGAGGTGGTCGAGCTCCAGCTCCGGCAGCATGCGCTCGCCTCCGATCCCGTACATGATCTGCAGGTCCTCGGGACGGCCGGCACCCGTGCGCTCGAGCCAGCGCTCGAGCGCGGCGGCCTCGTCGTCGTAGCCGAGCACGAACAACGAGGTGAGCGTCAGGGTGGCGTCGCGGATCCAGGTGTAGCGGTAGTCCCAGTTGCGGGCACCGCCGACCCACTCGGGTAGCGAGGTCGTGCCGGCGGCGATGACGGCACCGGTGGGCGAGTACGTCAGCGCCTTGAGGACGAGCGCCGACCGGTGTACCGCGCCGGCGAAGTCACCCTCGTACCGGCATCGGCTGCTCCATTCCTGCCAGTAGTCGATGGTCTGGTCGAGCCGGTACGGAAGATCGACTTCGTAGGGCACCGCACTCTCGTCCGGACTGGGATCGTGGGCCGACGCCCACGCCACTTCGATCCACGCCTCATGGTCCCGGCCGAGGCGCCAGCACGCGCCGATCGCCTCGCCCTCGTCTGCGAGGGGCTCGGTCGACCGGACTCGGAGGGCCGTCGCGCCGCCCACGACCTCGGCGGACGTCGGCGACTCGAGGCGAATGCGCGGGATCACCAGCGCGTACTCGAACCGAGGTCGCACGTCGAGTCGCACTTCGACCTCGCCGGCGACGCAACGGGCGCGGCGCAGGATCGCGTGGTGCGAACGCACCGAGGTCGGCTGCTTCGGATCGAGGGGTTCGACGGGCATGCAGTCGGTCACCTCGAGCACCCCGCTCGCAGTGTCGAACTCCGTGACGAGCACGTTCGTGTCCTCGACGTAGTGCCGTCGCACGCCACGCGTGCCGGCGGCCGGGTGCACGCTGAAGTGACCGCCCCGGCGCTCGTCGAGCATCCGCGCGAACACCGACGGCGAGTCGAATCGTGGGAAGCAGGCCCAGTCGACCGAGCCGTCGCGGCCGACGAGCGCGAGCGAGTGGCAGTCGCCGATCATCGCGTAGTCGCCGATCCGGTTGGTCACGACGCGCTGGCGCCGGCAGCCGGCTCCTGACCGGCAGCCGGGCGCATGATCGTCTCGCGGTAGAAGCGCAGCTCGTTGATCGACTCCCGGATGTCGGCCAGTGCCCGGTGCGCTTCAACCTTGGAGGGCCGGCGTCGGTAGACCTCGGGATACCAGCGGCGACACAGCTCCTTGAGCGACGAGACGTCGATGCTGCGGTAGTGCAGGTAGCCGTCGAGCGCCGGGAGATAGTGGTTGAGGAACCGGCGATCGACGCCGATCGAGTTCCCGCACATCGGCGCACCGCCGGGCTCCGGAACGTGGGAGGCGATGTATTCGATCGCTCGCGCGCCCGCGCCCTCGAGGGTCAGGGTCGATCGTTCGATCTCGCCAATCAACCCCGACTTGGTGTGCATCTTGCGCACGAACTCGTCCATCTGCGCCATCGCCTCGGGCGGTTGGTGCACGACGAGGTCGAGGCCGTCGTCGAGGAGCTCGAGCTGCGCGTCGGTGACCGCCACCGCGATCTCGACGATGCGATGACGCTCCACCTGCAGGCCGGTCATCTCGAGGTCGATCCAGACGAGGCGATCGCCGGCCTCACCTTCGGGCACGGCGTCACCCTACGCGTGGTGACCGTCGTGGATAACCTGACCCGCGCGATGACGATCCGCAACCTCAAGTCGCTCGCTCTCGCCGGACCGCGGGTGGAGCTGCGGGCGCTGCGGGTCGACGACTTCGAGGCGTGGCGCGAGGTGCGGCTGCGAAGCCGCGACTGGCTCGAGCCGTGGGAACCGCTGCCCGAGCCCGGCAGCCCGGATCCCTCGGTCGACCCCGAGGCGTTCCGCGCCCGGTGCGGCGCATGGGAGCGCCAGCGCCACTTCGACACCGCCTACGGCTTCGGCATGTTCCTGCGCGACGGCACGTTCACCGGCGAGGTCAGTCTCGGCAGCGTGCAGCGGGGCCCGTTCCAGTCCGCCTTCGTCGGCTACTGGATCGACGCCGACCATGCAGGCCAGGGCCTCGTACCCGAGGGCGTCGCGGTGATCCTGCGCTACGGCTTCGAGGACCTGCATCTGCACCGCATCGAGGCCGCCATCGTGCCCCGCAACACTGCAAGCCGCCGGGTCGCGGAGAAGCTCGGCATGCGCGACGAGGGTGTGGCGGCTCGGTTCTTGCAGATCCGGGGGTCGTGGGAGGACCACGTCCGCTACGCGATGACGGCAGAGGAGTTCGACGCGCAACGCGACGAGATCATCGAGCGGTTCCTGACGGAGTGACCACCGAGGCGGGCTCGCTCGAGCGGCGATTCTGGCGCGGCATCGAGTTCGGCGACCGCTACGGAATCGTGCTCGTCGCGATCGTCACGACGTACATCCTGCTGTCGACCCTCGATCGCACCCGGTGGATGCGCCTCCTCCTGGCGGCCGCGCTGGCGACCACGATGCTGCTCGTCCTCTATGCCTCGCGTGTCCACGCCGTCGTCGTTCGCATCGCGGTTGCCGGCGTCACCCTTGCGCTCGCTTTCGTTCTCGTCCAGTCGATCACCAATTCGGATCTCTTCAGTGGGTCGACCTCGCTGATCTTCGGGCTGCTGGTCTTGGTGAGCCCATTCGCCATCCTCAACCGCATCTTCCGGCATCCCGAGGTGTCGGTGGCCACGATCGTCGGTGCGATCTGCGCCTACTTGCTCATCGGCATCGTCTTCGCCGAGCTGTACCTGGTGCTCAACGACCTGGACACCTTCTTCGCTCAGGGCCCGCGCCCGCCGGCCGACTTCCTGTACTTCAGCTTCGTCACACTGACGACTCTCGGCTACGGAGACCTGACCGCGGGGTCGAGGGCCGCGAAGACCGTCGTCGTCTACGAGGCCGTCACGGGCCAGCTGTTCCTGGCCATTCTCATCGCCCGTCTCGTCGCCAGCTTCGCCGGCCGCCGCCGGAAGGCCGACTGATCGCGCACCGGACTCAGCGCGTTCGTGGGCGCTCGGCGAAGAACCCCTGCTCGAAGCTCCAGC
>JAPSGP010000132.1 GCA_031177445.1 Acidimicrobiia bacterium | reverse complement strand
CAGCGCCATCAGGCCGAACGCGAGTACAAGCCGATCTCGGCGCGAAAGTGGCGACCGATCCATACTGAGCACACTGACAAGTCGGCGGGCTGCTGTCGTCCGCCGAGCGGAGACACTTGCGCGTACTCCGTGCGTCGTACGGGAGATCCGGGATCAGCCGGAGCGTGACCGATCGCGCCGCAGCCGATCGGACTTCCTCGGATCGATGGATCAGAAACGCGCAGGCCTCTCCGCTTTGTTGCGAAGAGGCCCGCGCTGTCGTGCGGCATGCGCTGCGGCCAGGCCACCTGATCGTCAGATGGTGGCGGGCTGTCCGATCGCGTGGCGCTTGGGGCTGTACTGGTAGTTCGTGATGAGGCTGACAGCCAGGACCGCAGCTCCCATCACGACGTAGAAGGCCGCCATCCCACCCTCGGCGTCGGCAAAGTTCAACGTGAACGGCGCCAGGATGAGGAGCGCCGCCGCGAGGTAGTCGCCGCCGGGGTGCACCTGCAACGGCAGGATCTTCGCGATGCCGAGCGGGTACTTGGTCATCGCGCTCACGACCAGCACGACCGCACCGACGACGACGCCGGTGGCGATCGCGCCCGCCGAGCCGTTGTAGGCGAGTGCGACCACGATGAGCAGAATGCCGACCGCGTAGTCGGCGACGGCGTGGAACCACGCCGGGAGCAGCTTGACGAGCGACATGAGATCCCTCCGTGAACGTTGCTGCGGAACTTGTCGCTCGGTGTTCGTAGCGGCCGTCCGATGTGGATGTCGCGCGTGACGTCAGCGGAGGTCTTGCAGCTCGACCACGCTCATCTGCAGATGGTCGATGAGCCAGTCCCCGACGCAGCCGCGGAACTGCTTCCTGTCGGTCTCGTCGAGCGCGGGCGACAACACGGTGCGAAAGTTCCCGTCCCCGAGACTCTCGATGGGAGCGGCCAGGTCGGACGTGACTTCGAGCCGGCAGGTGGAGAGCTGCGCCTCGACCATCTCGGCGAGGGTCTGACCCTTCTCGCCGCCCTTCGTCTTCGCGTGCACGACGAGCTCCATCCGTTCCGCAGCTACGGGCTCGTGGGTCGAGAGCGTGGCCTCGCGCAGCGCGAGGACGAGTACGACGCCGATCCCGAGACCCACCAAGCCGAGGAGGATTCTGAGCGGCTTGAGCTTCCTCACGGGCTGCCGGAACGGCGCAGCAGCTGGCGGATCTGCTCGTCGTTGGCGCCTGGCACCTCCTGCGCGAGCACGGTCACGTCGTCGAGCAGGAGCCCGCCCGAGGGATAGCTGATCGCACCGAGCTGGCGGCCGAGGCGCTGCTCGCCGGCGGGCGACGATGTCTTCGAGGCGACGCGATCGACGACCCAGGCGATGCCCGAGATGATGATGCCGCCTCCGATGATGAACGTGATGAAGACGTTGAGCTCTCGGGTCGACTGACGCAGCCACGCGAAGCGATCCGATGACGGTGGCCGGGTCTCGCGCAGGATCTGCGCGACGACCGGATCGACCTTCATGCGGTACTCGAGACGGGTGAGGCGGCGCAGCACCAGTCCGGTCGCGAGCCCGACCTCGGCGATCAGGACGATCAACCCGAAGAACAGCGCGCGGTTCCATTCCCAACGGTTGAGCGAGACGATCATGTAGAAGCCGCCCGCGAGCAGCGTGCCGATGCCGGCCAGCCAGGCGATGACCTTCACGACCTGTCTCCTTCGTCCTGGATGGTGACCTGTCCGGTGTCGCCGTCGACGAGCACGACCGTGCCTTCGGGAAGGTCATCGGTCGCACCGGCGTAGCCGACGACCGTGGCCACTCCGGCCTCCCGGGCCAGGATGGCGAGGTGCGACAGCACCGAACCGGTCTCGGCCACGATGCCCTTGAGCCGTGGGAGCAGGGGGCCGAGCCCGGGCGCCAAGGTGGTGGTGACGAGGACCGAGCCGGTGGGGGGATCGTCGGCGTCGAAGGTGACCGGGCCGCTGGCGGTGCCGCCCCCGGCGCCGGTGCCGCCCCCGACCTCGGTCGCGGACTGCGCCCGGATCGGCTTGCCCAGGTCCGACAGCTGGAACCAGGCGGGCAGCGGCGCGCCGAAGTCGTGCTCGTGCGTGGACACGAGCTTCGGCACGACGACAGCGCGCTTGGTGGCCACCGCCTCCACGTGCGCCAGGCTCATGTGGCGGATGAGCTCGGGCTCGGTGAGGTCGCCGGTGGCAGCGAGTCGCTCGCCGAGCTCCCACGCCGCACGACCCGAGAGCTCCTGCACCCAGCGCACGCGCAGCCGGAGCGCCTCGCGGGTGATGCCGTTGTCGCTGCAGCCCTGGCAGCTCGTGGTCACGTGCACGGCCGTCGCCTCCGCAGGGAGCTCGGGCGCCGGCGCGACTCGCGGGGCGGTCAGCGCCAGGACCGTGGGGCTGCGCGCCAGGATCTCCTCGTCGCTGAGCCCGTCCTGGCGGGCCTCGGCGAGCACGCGCAGTGCCACCGACGCGCCGGTCATGCGATTGCCGCCCGTGTCGGTGAGCATGCCGACGAGGATCTCGTGCGCGTGGAGTGCACGCAGGATCTCGCGGCTGCGGTGGAGGAGCGCGATCAGCTGCCGGCTCGTGAGGTCGGTCAACGCCGGCACGGCCTCGAGGTCGCCGTCGGTCCGGTCGAGCAGGTTCTCGGCGAGGCGCGGGAGCGCCGAGCGGAGCCGGCCGACCCGCCACGCGCCCCGCAGCTGACGGATCGCGGGGATCGGGTTCAGCCTTGAGATGAGCCGACGCTTCGGCTTGATCTCGCCCGCCAGCCGCAGGTCGATGGCGACGTGGCCGTCGACGCAGACCACGACCTCGCTGGCGGCGACGTCGGCCTCGGTCGCGGCGCCCGCGAGCAATACCGCTTCGGCCACCGCCTCGCGAAGCGGGGGAACCCAGAGGTCGTGTTCGAGCTCGGTGAGCGGTGCAGGGAAGGTCTCCGCCACCGGACCCGGTCCGTAGATGGGGCCGCGGGGGACGCCTCGGATCACGGTCGTGACCGGGCGTGACTGGAGCAGCCACAACTCGGTGCCGGTGCCGATGGCCCACTCGACGTCCTGCGGCCCGCCGTAGACCGAAGCGACGCGGTCGGACAGCGCCACGAGCCGGCGCAGGTCGACCTGAGAGAGCGCAGGGCCGTCGTTGGCGTCGAACTCGAGCACCTTGGCGGACGACGCCTCGAGCACGTAACGCGAGCCGTCGACCTCGCCGCTCACCAGCTGTTCCGGCCCGCCCCGGACCGCGCTCACGACCCGACGGTCGGTTCGACCCCACACCGGATCGACCCCGAACATGACCCCGCCGAACTTGGGCTCGATGAGTGGCTGGACCAGCACCGCGATCGGCTGGTCGGCGGCGCCGGCTCGCTCCCGCGAGTCCAGGACCGCGATCACTGCCTTGACGAAAGCCTCGAAGCCGGTGATCCCGATGATGGAGTCGAACTGGCCCGCCATGGACGACGTCGCGGTGTCCTCGACGACCGACGAGCTCCGGGCCACCAGCGCCTGGCGGTCGCCACCCGCGCGCTCGAACGCCTCGCGTACTGCAGGGTGCTGGGCGACGTCGCCGCCGCCGTCGACGGCGTCGCAGAATGCGGTGGTGAGAACCACGCCGGGTAGGGCATCGAGCCCGGCGGCGGCGCCCCGGGCCAGGGCGGCCGCCTTCCCGCCGGTGAGCGCGGGCGCGAGGGCAAGGTCGTCGGCCAGGTCGACGACGAAGGGACGTTCGGTTACCAAGGTGGGTGAGGGAACCCCCACGTGCGTTTCGCTCATTGCGAGGTCCAACTACTTCCGTTCACGAAACATTCGCCAGGCGGTAAGGGTAGGCCTCGGGCGGCAGGCGCGCGCCAGACATCCGCTGCTCCGTCAGTCGGACTGCGAGTCGGACTGCGAGTCGGGCTGCCGGACGGGCAGCACGACCTGGAACCGGGTGTCGCCCGGGACCGATTCCAGGCGAATGACGCCGCTGTGGCGCCCGACGACGATGCGCCAGGCGATGTCGAGGCCGAGGCCGGTGCCGTGCCCGACCTCCTTGGTGGTGAAGAAGGGCTCGAAGACCCGGCTCCGGATCTCGTCCGGGATGCCGGGGCCGGTGTCGCCGATCTCCACCTTCAGCTGGTCGTCGTTCTCCGGTCCCGTGCGTACGGTGAGGGTCCCGCGGCCCTCCATGGCATCGATCGCGTTGTCGATGAGGTTTGTCCAGACCTGATTGAGCTCGCCCGGGTACGCCGAGATCCTGGGGATACTGTGGTCGTACTCGCGGACGACGACGATCTCGTCGCCGAGCTTGTGCCCCATCATGGTCAAGGTGGCCTCGAGGCCCTCGTGGATGTCGAAGGACTGGAGCGGCGCCCGGTCCATCTGCGTGTACTGCTTGGCGGTGGCGAGCAACGTCGAGATACGACCGGCGGCGTCGGTGATCTCGTCGAGCAGGCTGTCGGATTCCAGGGCGCGCACGGGATAGGACAGCCCAGCTTCCAGATGCGGCGGTGACAACACCTCGGCCAACTTCTCCACCCAAGCCAGGTCGACACCGGCGGCGACCAGCGTGGGTGCGATGTCCCAGGCGCCGCTCACCCCGTGGTCCTCGAGCCAGTCGGCGAGCTCGCCCTCGCGATCTGATGCTTCCAGCGGCGACAGGTTGGGCGCCTCCCGGCGGTGCTCGAGCGCGCGACCGGTCAGTTCGGCGATGGCTTCGAGCTGGTTCGCGGGCAGCTGGCTACGAATGATCATTCCGATCTTGTCTCGCATCTCCGCCAGCATCTCTCGCAGCCGCGCGCTGGCACGCATCACCGCCGCGACCGGATTGTTGAGCTCGTGGGTGAGCCCCGCGGTCACCGAGCCGAGCGCGACCAGCCGCTCGTGCCGGGCGACGGTGTCGCTGGCGGCCTGCCCCTGGGTCGTGAATCCTTCCAGCAGGTGCGCAGCCATCGGAAACCACTCACGTACCGCACGCCCGAAGTCGGTCGCGGGCAGCTCGAACAGGCGGCAGTCGGTGACGGCCCGCGCCGTCCCCGGGTACACCTGCGGGACGCCCTGGTCGGCGAGGTACGCATTGAACGCGCCTGTGTACGCCCCGTAGTAGTCGGTGCGGAACAGCTCGAGCTCGCCGCCCTGCACCCGAGCGGACATCGCGATCGTGCCCGAGAGCAGCACGAGGAAGCACGAGGCGGGCGCGCCTTCCGCATGGATGGTCGCCCCCGCCGGATACTCGACCACCCGCCCGCGTGCCGCCAGCCACTCGAGCTGCTCGGCGGTCAGGCGCTCGAACAGGAAGAGCGTTCGGAGCTCGTCCGGTGCCAGTCGCTCGGGTTCTGTCATTTCTTTTCGCTCCTGGCGCTTCGCGCCGGGCCGCTCGGGCCCCGCCTCGGTGCGGCGCAGGTTCCGAACCCCGCTCCGGCGGTCGGCAAAGCCGCCGCCTCCGCGTCTCGTCCCGCTGTGCATGCCGCCTGCGCCGCGGTCGCTCGTCTCATTGGTGCTCCAGGTAACTGTGGAGGAGCTGGATCGCCATCGCTCCCTCGCCGACCGCGGACGCCACCCGCTTCACCGAGTTGGCGCGGACGTCGCCGGCCGCGAACACGCCCGGGACGCTCGCTTCGAGGTAGTACGGGTCGCGATCCAGCGCCCAGCCGCGGGGTCGGTTCCCGCCGACGAGCAGGTCCGGGCCCGTCAGCACGAACCCCCGCGCGTCGCGCGCCACCACGCCCTCGAGCCATTCGGTTCGAGGGGCGGCGCCGATGAAGACGAACAGGTACCCGGTAGGCACGGTCTCCTGGACGCCGGCGCGCGTGTTGCACAGCGTGAGCTCCTCGAGGTGATCGCCGCCGTAAGCCGCGATCACCTCGGTGTCGAGGCGGACCTCGATGTTGGGGATCTCGTCGATCTGGCGGATCAGGTAGTAGGACATCGACTTCTCGAGGCTCTCCGCTCGCACCAGCATTGTCACCCGGCGGGCGTGCCGGGACAGGAACACCGCCGCCTGACCGGCCGAGTTCGCCCCGCCGACGACGTAGACGTCCTCGCCCGTGCAGGTGGGCGCCTCGGTGACGGCCGAGCCGTAGAACACCCCGCGGCCGGTGAGTGCGTCGGCGCCGGGCACTGCGAGCTTCGTGTACGAGATCCCGGTGGCGAGCAGCACCGCGTGCGCGACCACCTCGCCGTCATCGGCGAACCGCACCGCGCGCGACGATGCACGCACGTCGAGGCCGACGACGTCGCGGGTGGTGAGGACCTCGGCGCCGAACTTGTGCGCCTGCCGGCGGGCCCTGTCGGTGAGCTGGGTGCCGGTCACGCCGTCGGGGAACCCGAGGTAGTTCTCGATGCGCGAGCTCTGGCCTGCCTGGCCGCCGGTCGCCTGCCGCTCGACCAGCACCGTGCGGAGCCCCTCGGAGGCGGCGTAGACCGCGGCGCCGAGGCCCGCCGGCCCGCCGCCGACGATGACGATGTCGTAGAAGTCGGTCGCCGGGGTGGTGGAGAGGCCCACCTTGGCCGCGAGCTCGCCGATGCTGGGCGCGACGAGGTAGTCGCCCTCGGGCGTCGCCACCAGCGGGATGTCGGTGACCTCGACTCCGGCGGCGGCGAGCAGCCGCTCGCCCTCCGGGTCCTCGCTGGACAGCCACCTGTAGGGCACCGAGTTGCGGGCGAGGAAGTCGCGTACCTCGAACGAGCGCGCTGACCACCGGTGGCCGACCACCTGGGTCTGGACGACCGGCTGCTCGTCGCTGCGCTGCCACAGGTCGATGAGGGCGTCGACGACGGGGTACAGCTTCTCCTCGGGCGGGTCCCACGGCTTGAGCAGGTAGTGGTCGAGGTCGACGACGTTGATCGCCTCGATGGCGGCCTCGGTGTCGGCGTAGGCGGTGAGCAGGGCCCGGCGGGCGTTGGGGAAGAGGTCCATCGCCTCCTCGAGGAACTCGAGGCCGCTCATCTCGGGCATGCGGTGGTCGGCGAGCAGCACTGCCACGAGGTCGCCGCGCAGCTTCAGCTCGCGCAGCGTCTCGAGCGCCTGGGGACCGGACTCCGTCCGTACCACCCGGTAGGCCTCGCCGTACTGCCGGCGCAGGTCGCGGGCGACGGCTCGGGACACGCCGGGATCGTCGTCGACGGTCAGCAGGATCGGCTTGCGATCGGTGTCGGTGGTCATGATGTATTCGACGCTACCGGACCGCTCCTTTCATCGGTTTCGTTGCATCTTGGCGTTCCTCCGGCGAGCGTCGTGCCAGCACGGTCAATGCGTCCGCGGTCGTCTCGTTGGCCCGGAGGAATGCCTTCATGCGCAGCTCGGCCACGGTGACGGTGCTCGAGCGTGCTTCCATTCGTCCAAGACGGGCGCGGCCCGAGCTGCCATCGTGTAATCCGCACCCTGAAACCGTGGGGCGATTCGCAAAGAGATGGACACGCGATGACCGATGCAGCACCGCTTGCCGAGCGCTACTTCTTTCTGACCGGGAACGAGGCGCGTGCGATCGACGTGCCCGTTCCCGAGTTCTGGGAACAGCTCATGAGCGGCTCGTTCACGGACCCGGTGGTTCGTGACACCGCCACGCTCGACGGCTGGCTCGTCGCCGCCTACGAGATGAGAGAGGACATGACCTCGTCCGAGATGCATCCCGACGGCGACGAGTTCCACTTCCT
>JAPSGP010000405.1 GCA_031177445.1 Acidimicrobiia bacterium | reverse complement strand
ACCGGCGGGTGAGCTACCCCCGTCTGTTCAGCCCGCTCACGATCGGCCCACTCACCGCGCGTAATCGCGTCGTCTTCGGCGCCCACTTCACCCAGTTCAGCGAGCCCAGCGCGACGTGGGGGGAGCCTGGCCACTACGGCCCCCGGCTCGGTCGCTACCTCGGCGAACGGGCGCGCGGCGGCGCGGGCGTGGTGATCGCGGGCCAGGCCCAGGTGCACCCCACGACCGCGTACCAGATGCCGAACAACGCGGTCGCGTGGGACGACGCCGCCGCCGAGCAGTTCCGAGCGGTGACCGGTCCGATCCACGACGGCGGCGCCCTCGCCTTTCTCCAGCTCGCACACAACGGCGGCGTGAATCGCGGCGACTGGTCGAAGCTCCCGGTGTGGGCCCCCTCGAACGTCGCCAACTACAACGAGCCGCCGAAGCCACTCGAGCACCACGACATCCGCGAGGTCGTCGAGTACTTCGCACGCTCAGCGGCAAACGCCAAGGACGGCGGCTTCGACGGCATCGAGGTGCACGGCGCCCACGGCTACCTGATCCACGAGTTCCTGTCGCCGAAGTCGAACCAGCGCACCGACGAGTACGGCGGCAGTCTCGAGAACCGCATGCGCTTCGGCGTCGAGGTGCTCGAGGCGGTGCGCGCCGCGGTCGGTCCCGACGTGGCGGTCGGCCTCCGTCTCGTCGGTGACGAGGAGCAAGGGGACGCCGGGCTGACCGCGGCCGACGCGGCCGAGATCGGCGCCCGGTTCGAGGCGCTCGGACTCGTCGACTTCCTCAACGTCAGCATCGGCATCTCCGGCGTGGGCATGGTGCGGCCGCTGTACGCGCCCCACCTCCTCGGCGTGTACGCCGCGGCGGCGGTGAAGCAGCGTGTCGAGCGCACGCCCGTGTTCGCCGTCCACCGCATCCTCAGCCCCGACGAGGCCGAGGGGATCCTCGAGCGGGGCGAGGCCGACGCCGTCACCGTGGTGCGCGCCCTCATCGCCGACGAGTCCTGGGCCGAGAAGGCTCGCACCGGGCGAGGCGAGGAGATCCGCAAGTGCACGGGCAACAACCAGGGGTGCTACGGCAACCTCACGAACGGCATGCCGATCACGTGCGTGAACAACCCCGCCGTCGGCCGCGAGGACACGCTGGGCTCGGGCACGCTCACACCCGCGCCCGTGCCGAAGCGCGTGGTCGTGATCGGGGGCGGTCCCGCCGGGCTCGAAGCGGCATGGGTCGCGGCGAAGCGCGGCCATGACGTCACGCTGCTCGAGCGCTCGTCGGCGCTGGGCGGCCGGATCCGGCTCGCCCAGCAGTTGCCCGGGCGGGATGAGCTCGCCGACTTCGCCGACTGGCGCATCGGCGAGTGCGAGCGCCGAGGCGTCGAGATCCGGCTCGATTCCGAGGCCACTGCCGATGCAGTGGTCGCGCTCGAGCCCGATGCCGCGATCGTGGCCACCGGTGGCCGGGCCACGAAGATCGGCGCGTCCAAATGGCACCCCATGCCGGTGCCCGGTTCCGAGCAGGACTTCGTGATCGACCACGTCGCTGCGCTGGAGTGCCCCGACGACATCGGCGACTGGGTCGTGATCCTGGACGCGGTGGGTCACATCGAAGCCATCGGCCTGGGCGAGCTGCTGGCCACGAGGGGCAAGCACGTCACCACGGTCACGACACTCCCGTCGCCGATGCTGCTCGACGCCGAGACGATGATGGCGGCCCTCCCCCGGGCCTGCCGGGCAGGGATGGAGTGGCGGCCGAACACCGCGATCGCGTCGATCGGAGACCACGAGGTCCAGCTGGTCGACGCGCTGTCTCTGCGATTCGAGACGACGCCCGCCGACACGGTCGTGATCCGCACCCACGGCGTACCGGAGGACGAGCTCTACTTCGCTCTGCGCGACCGGGTGCCGCAGGTGATCCGGGTCGGCGACGCCGTCGCGGTGCGGTTCGCCGACCGGGCCATCTTCGACGGCCACCTCGCCGGCCGGGCCGTCTGACGGGCTGGTCCACGAGGAACCGGCGCGACGAACAACGGGTTGGGCGGACCAGGAGGAACCGTGGCCACGATCATCACCGACTCCGAGCAGACGATCGATGCCCGGGGCGACGGCGGCCGTCTGCTTGCCTCGCCGGCCGCGGTCGCGGAGGCGACGGGCTGGGAGCTCAAGCCCGAGGGCCTGTGCCGAGGTGAGGTCTGCGTTCCCGTGCGGGACCGCGCCCGCCTGGTCGACGGCGACGAGATCGACCTCGCGGCGCTCGCCGTCGCGCTGGGCCGGCCGTACGCGATCGACATCGACGAGGACGTGATCGTGATCGGCGAGCCGGCCGCATCGGTCGCCGACCGGCTCCGTTCGGCCGACGCGCCCGACGTGACGCTGACCGACCTCGACGGCAGTCCGGTGGCGCTGTCCGAGTACGCCGGCCGGAAACGGATCCTGGTGACGTGGGCGTCGTGGTGCGGGTGCCGCTACGACCTCCCGGCGTGGCAAGCGCTGCGCGACGAGCTCGCACCCGCAGGGCTCGAGCTGATCTCGATCGCGCTCGACAACGCCGCCGAGGTCTCGAAGGAGTGGGTCGAGGCCGCCGCCCCGACGTATCCGGTCCTCGTCGACCCCGACCACCGGCTGGCCGAGCTCTACGGCGTCGTGAACGTGCCGTCCGTGGTGTGGATCGACGAGGACGATCACGTCGTGCAGCCACCCGTGATCGCACCCGGCGACGACATGTGGCGTGACTTCACACACATCGACTCCGAGGTCCACCATCAGGCCTTGCGGGCGTGGGTGCATGACGGGATCGAGCCCGACGGCGAGCCGAGCCGAAACCTGCCCACCGAGGAGGTGCAGCAGGCACGCGCCGAGCGGCGACTCGGCGCGTGGCTCCACCGCCACGGCCGAACCGACGCCGCGCGCCGCCATCTCGAGCGCGCGGTCGAGCTCGCGCCGCTCGACTTCACCGTCGTGCGGGGCTCGATGCCGCTGCGCGACCAGGATCCGTTCGGCCCCGAGTTCTTCGAGTTCTGGGAGGAGTGGCAGGAGGCCGGCAGCCCCGGCTACCCGCCGCCGGCCGCCTGACGGTCGTACGACGAGACGATGCGCTCGAACCGCTCGAGGTCGCCGGCGTAGGGCTCGTCCTCGCGGGGCCAGTGCACGACGACGTCGGTGATCCCGA
>JAPSGP010000131.1 GCA_031177445.1 Acidimicrobiia bacterium | reverse complement strand
GATCGTGCGCGACCCGTCGGCGATCGCCGTGCAATGGAACGCGAACACGCCGCCGTGCTGGTCCTCGATCTCGCCCGTGCCGGCCTGGGGGTCGAACGAGCGAATGGTGCCCCGCTCCACTCCTCGCCGCTCCTAGTGGACGATCTTCGAGATCGGCAGCTCGATGATGCCGGTGGCACCGTGGTCCCGAAGGGCGGGGATCAGCGTGTTGATCTCGCTCTTGGCGACGACCGCTTCGACGGCGTAGGCCTCGGCGCCGAACAGCTTCGACACCGTGGGAGCCTTCAGCGACGGGAGCAGCTCGACCACGGCGTCGAGGTTGGCTCCGTCGACGTTGAGCTTCACCAGCACGCGCCCGCGCGCCTCGAGCGCGCCCGACAGCAGGGTCACGACCTGTTCCATCGCCTTGCGACGCTCGGCATCCTCGTACGCTTGCGGGTTGGCGATCAGCTCGGTGTACGAGACGAGGACGGTGTCGACGATCTTGAGCCCGGCTGCCCGCAACGCACGGCCGGTCTCGGTCAGCTCCACGACCGCGTCGGCAATCTCGGGAACCTTCGCCTCGGTCGCGCCGTACGAGAACGAGATCGACGCCTCGATACCGTGCTTCTCGAAGTAGCGGCGCGTCATCTCCGGGTACTCGGTGTGCACACGCACACCGTTCCGGAGGTCGGCGACCGAGCTGACTGGCGCATCGGCTGCGACCGCCAGCACGATGTGGGCGGGTTTGGCGGTGGCCTTCGAGTAATGCAGCTCGGTGAGTGTGACGACGTCGGCGCCGGTCTCCTCGACGCAATCACGCCCGGCGATCCCGAGGTCGAAGAGCCCGTCGGCGACGTACCGCGGGATCTCCTGTGGTCTCAGGATGCGTACGTCGTCGATACGCGGGTCGTCGATCGTGGCCCGATAGTCGACGTCGGAAGCGCGGTCGACCGGCAGATCGGCGTCCTCGAACAGTTGCAACGTCGCGCGCTCGAGCGACCCTTTCGGTAGCACCAGGCGCAGCACTACAACGCTCCCTTTCCCAACCGGCGCAGGAGCTCCACCATCTCGACCGCGCTCGCTGCCGCTTCTGCTCCCTTGTTCCCCTCCGACCCGCCGGAGCGCTCGAGCGCCTGCTCGAGGTCGTCGGTGGTGAGCACGCCGAAGATGATCGGAATCCCGGTGTCGAGTGCGGTGCGGGCGACGCCGGCGGCGCATTCCCCGGCGACGTAGTCGAAGTGCGGGGTACCGCCTCGGATCACCGCACCCAGGCAGATCACTGCATCGATCTCGCCCGACTCGGCGAATCGCTTGGCGACGAGCGGGATCTCGAACGCGCCTGGAACCCAGACGACGGGGACGCCGGCGGACGCGAGACCGAGCCGCTCGAGCGTTTCGAGCGCGGCGCGCACGAGACGCTCGGTGACGTGATCGTTGAAACGGCCGGCTACGACTGCCAGCCGCATCCCGGTCGCATCGAGCTCTCCTTCGTGCGCCCGATACTCGCCCAACTCCCCGCCTCCCGAGTCCTGCTATCCGCCGCCCAGCCCTTCGTCCTCGATCTCGAGGAGATGACCGAGCTTCTCCTGCTTGGCCCGCAAGTACGCGATGTTCTCGCTGTTGAGGCCGGCTCGCAGCGGCACGCGCTCGACGATCTCGAGGCCGTATCCCTCGAGGCCACCGTACTTGGCCGGGTTGTTGGTCATGAGCCGCATTGTGCTGATGCCGAGGTCGACGAGGATCTGGGAGCCGATGCCGTACTCGCGACTGTCGATCGGGAACCCGAGCTCCACGTTGGCCTCGACGGTGTCACGGCCCTGATCCTGCAGCGTGTAGGCCCGCAGCTTGTGGCCGAGCCCGATGCCGCGCCCTTCGTGGCCGCGGAGATAAACGACGACGCCCTGGCCTTCGCTGGCGACCCGCTCGAGGGCGAGGTCCAGCTGCACGCCGCAGTCGCACCGCATCGAACCGAACACGTCGCCGGTGAGGCACTCGGAGTGCACGCGCACGAGCACGTTCGGCTGCCCCGCGACCTCGCCGCGCACGAACGCCATGTGCTCGGTGTCGTCGAGCTCCGACGCGAATACGTACGCAGTGAACTCGCCGTACTTCGTCGGGATGCGCGCTTCCGACACCCGCCGCACGAGCTTCTCGCGATGACGGCGGTAGCGGATGAGGTCGGCGATGGAGATCAGCTGCAGATGGTGCGCGGCCGCGAACCGCTCGAGCTGCGGGAGCCGCGACATCGTCCCGTCGTCGTTCACGACCTCCGCGAGGATTCCCGCCGGCAACAGGCCGGCGAGTCGGGCGAGGTCGACGGTCGCCTCGGTGTGCCCGGCGCGCTTCAGCACCCCGCCCTCGCGGTAGCGCAGCGGGAAGATGTGGCCGGGACGGGCCAGGTCCTCGGGCCGCGTGCCGGGGTTGATGAGCGCGTGGACGGTCGTCGTACGGTCGGCCGCGGAGATGCCAGTGGTGGTGCCGGCCTTGGCGTCGACCGAGACGGTGAAGGCGGTCCGGTAGGCGGTGGTGTTGTCGGCCACCATCATCGGGAGCTGGAGCTCGTCGAGGCGGGTGCCCTCCATCGGCATGCAGATCACACCGCTCGTGTGACGGACCATGAACGCCATCGACTCGTTCGTGACCATCTGGGCCGCCATGACGAGGTCGCCCTCGTTCTCCCGGTTGGCGTCGTCGACCACGACCACCATCTCGCCCCGGCCGATGGCGGCGATCGCGTTCTCGATGTCGGTGATGCTCATGCTCGAGTCTCCCTGCTGACGAGTCGTTCGACGTACTTCGCCACGATGTCGACCTCGACGTTCACGGTCATGCCTTCGTCCTTCCCTCCGAGCGTGGTCACGCTCAGGGTGTGCGGGATCGCCGCCACCGAGAAGACGGCTTCGCCCGTCCCGGTCACGGTCATGCTGACGCCGTCGAGGGTGATCGAGCCCTTCTCGACTATGTAGCGCAACACGTCGGGCGGTGCCGCGAACGTGATGCGCGTCGATCCGTCGGCGAGGGGCTCGCGGGACACGATGGTGCCGACCCCGTCGACGTGGCCCTGCACGATGTGACCGCCGAGACGGTCACTCAGGCGCACCGAGCGCTCGAGGTTCACTGCGTCATTCGGTGCCAGAGCGCCCAAGTTCGTGCGTTCGAGCGTCTCGATGACGGCGTCCGCCGCGAACCAGCTGTCGCGGCGTTCGACGACCGTGAGGCAGCAACCGTTCACCGCGATCGAGTCGCCGACGCGCGCGTCCTCGAGCACGGTGCCGGCTTCGATCTCGAGTCGCGCGCCGCCCGCGTGCTCCTGCACCGCTCGCACCCGACCCAGCTCCTCCACGATGCCGGTGAACATCAGGCGGGCCTCCGATCGGGCTCGTAGTCGAGACGGACGTCGTCGTCGAAGCGCTCGACGCGACGCAGGCGCCAGCGCGGCGCGGCGTCGATGCTGCCCGCGACCTGCGCTGCGAGCATGGGGTGGCCGTCGGGACCGATCGTCACGCCGCCGAGGTAGGCGACCAGCCGATCGACCAGCCCGCTTCGAACGAAGGACCCGTGCAGGGTCGCGCCCCCCTCGATCAGTGCCTGCAGCACCTGGTGGGTGGCGAGGACGGCGAGCGCGGACCGGAGGTCGACACCGCTGCCGTCCTCGCTCGCCGGCACCGAGGCGACCTTGGCCCCGGCCGCCTGCCAGGCGTCGAGTGCGGCCGCGGATGCGGCCTCGGTCGTCACCACGAGGGTCGGCGCGAGCTCGGGGCCGAACAGCGGCCCTTCGGCGGGCACGCGGCCGCGGGCGTCGAGCACCACTCGCAGCGGCGGCGGGCCCAGCGGGCCGGAGGCGTCACGAACGGTCAACGACGGACGATCGGCGAGCGCGGTGCCCGCACCCACGACCACCGCCTGCGACTCGGCCCGCAGCCCATGTGCGTCGGCGCGGGCGGCCGGACCGGTGATCCAGCGCGAGGTGCCGTCGGCGGCGGCGGTGCGACCGTCGAGGCTGCTGGCGGTCTTCAGGACCGCGAACGCACGGCCGGTACGGCGGTGATGGAGATACGGCGCCAACGAGTACGCCACCGCCGGCGCCTGGGCGCCGACGTCGACTGCGATGCCGGCGTCACGGAGCCGCGCGATCCCCCGTCCAGCGACGCGAGGATCCGGGTCCTCGATCCCCACCACGACGCGTCGAACGCCGGCAGCGATCAACGCGTCGGCACACGGGGGCGTGCGGCCGTGGTGCGGGCACGGCTCGAGCGTGACGTAGGCGGTACCACCACGGGCGCGTGCCCCTGCCTGACCGAGGGCATTGGCTTCGGCATGCGGTGTGCCCGGCCGTTCGTGGTAGCCGGAGCCCACGAGCTCCCCGCCGGCGTCGACGACGACGGAGCCGACCCAGGGGTTGGGCGGCGCGGTCCGGCGCCCCTGCTCGCCGAGACGGACCGCCAGCTCCATGAGCTCGCCGTCCCTCGTGCCGCCTGTGGCCCCGGCCATCGCCGCGCACCTCGCTTGTGTCCATCCTCGAGGCGCGGGCAGATCGCGGAAGGAGACGGCACGGCTGCGCCGACCGCCTGCCCACGGGCAGCGCGGCAGTCACGCCGGCGTGCGCCCTCTCCCATCCGGACTCTTACCGTCGGCCCCGGACTCGAACCGGGTCAACCGCACGGCTGGCAACCGTGGGCTCGCGGGCTCCCGCAGGCCGCCTCCCACAGGGAGCGCTGCGGCTACCGCCGGTCGGGACTTGCACCCAAACCCCGAGGGCTTCTCGATTGTGCCGAAACTATAGCTGAAAATAGAACACGTTTCAATGCGGCCGGCCGCCGGCGAGGAGGTCGAGCGCGTGCGGCATCGCCGGCAGGATGGCGTCGAGGCACTCGACGGCGCCGCTCGCGGACCCGGGGAGGTTGCAGATCAGCGCCTGGCCCGCAGTGCCGCAAACGCCGCGCGACAGCATGCCGAACGGGCGGCCGGGCGCGTTGCTGGCGGTCCGCATCGCCTCGGCGAGGCCGGGGGCTTCGCGCTCGAGGACCGCCCGGGTGCCCTCGGGAGTCAGGTCGCGGGGGCCGAACCCAGTCCCTCCTGTGGTCACGACGAGCCCGGCGAACCCGGATGCGAGCTCGCGCAACGCCGCCGCCACCTCCTCGACGCCGTCGGCGCAGACGCGACGCGCGACGACGAGGAAGCCGGACTCTCCGAGGTGGTCGACGAGCGCCTGTCCCGACTTGTCCTCACGCGTCCCGGCGACGACGCCGTCCGACACCGTCAGGACCTTGGCCTCGAGGGACACCGATCAGGACGACTGCCGCGCGCGACCGGGCCCGGCGGCTTCACGGATTCCCCGGGCCGCGGCCGCGGGATCGTCGGCGTGGAAGATCGCGCTGCCCGCGACCAGGATGTCGACGCCGGCGGCGGCGGCGCGGGCACCCGTCTCGGGATCGATACCCCCATCGATCTCGAGCTCCACCGGCAGGCCACGCTCGTCGACGGCACGACGCGCGGCCGCCACCTTGTCGAGGACCGACGGAATGAACGCCTGGCCACCGAAACCCGGGAACACGCTCATGAACAGGAGCACGTCGATCTCGTCGAGGTACGGCTCCACCGCGTCGAACGGGGTATCGGGATTGAACGTGAGCCCGACGCGCATGCCGAGCTCGCGGATCCGCCCGAACAGGGGTCGAGGATCACCCACCTCGATGTGCACTGTGCAGCCGTCGGCGCCCGCGTCGGCGAAGTCGTCGAGCAGGTCGCCGGGGTTGTCGACCATCAGATGGCAGTCGAAGTAGAGGTCGGTGCGCTTGCGCAGCGACTTGATCACCGGCGGTCCGATCGTGAGGTTGGGCACGAAGTGACCGTCCATCACGTCGACGTGGAGCAGGTCGGCTTCCTGTGCGACGCGCGCCACCTCCCCAGCGAGCTCCGAGAAGTCGGCGGACAGGATCGAAGGCGCGATCTTCATCGTCGTGCAGCCTATGAGGGTTGTCTGACCAAACGGAGCACGTACATGCCATCGGTGCCGGCATCCTGAGGTAGGAGGAGCGCGCCGCGGCCACGCGGCCGCCACGGTGGGCCCGGCCTCGTGGTGGCGACGAGCTCGGGCAGAGCGCGCGCCGTCCACTCGTCGATCCCGATGGTCTCCTCTCCCGTCAGCGTGCACACCGAGTACACGACCACTCCGCCGGAACGGACGAGCTGACCGGCCGCACGCAGCAGCTCGCGCTGAAGGGCCGCCAGCGGCTCCACGTCCGACGGCGCGACCCGGAACCGGGCGTCGGCACGCCGGCCGAGCACGCCGAGGCCCGTACAGGGCGCGTCGACGAGCACACGATCGGCGCTGGCAGCGCGAACCGGGGGTGCGGTCCCGTCCGCCACGACGGGGAAGACCTGGTGGAGCCGCAGCCGCCGGGCGGCGGCGGCGACCAGTGCGGCGCGCCCGGCACGAAGGTCTATGGCGACGACGCGCCCGGCCCCGCCGACGCGTTCTCCGGTCGCGGTGGCCTTGCCCCCGGGGGCGGCCGCGAGGTCGACGACGGTCTCACCCGGCTGCGGGTCGAGCAGCTGCACGACCGCCTGGCTCGCCTGGTCCTGCGGGGTCGCCCGCCCGTCGGCCACGGCAGCGAGCCGCGCGGGGTCACCGATCCCCCGCACCACGAGCGCGTCACCGACGAGACGACCGGGCTCGACGTGCACGCCCTCCGCCTGCAGTTCCGTCGCCAGCGCGGCGGACGACGTGCGTTCGGGGTTCGGCCGCAGCGTGACCCGCGGGGCCTCGTTGCCGGCCTCCAGCGCCGCGCGCCCGTCATCGGGACCGAGCTCGTCCCGAAGGCGCTGCACGATCCAGTCCGGGTACGACAGACGCACCGCCAGCGACTCGGTGTCGGCGCCGTCGGGCCAGGGCCACGGCGGCCCGAGGCGGGCCAGCTTGCGGAGTGCCGCGTTGACGTAGCCGCGGGCTCGGAGGGGGGCGACTTCGACGGTCTCGCTCACCGCCGCGTGCGCCGGCACACCGCTCACGAGCTGGTACGCACCGAGCCGCAGCGCGGCGCGCACCGGAGCGTCGAGGCGGTCGACCGGCCGATCACTCACGAGCGCGAGCAGATGGTCGAGCGATCGCCGACGCCGGAGCGTGCCGTAGACGAGGTCGGTCACGAACGCGCGATCGCGCCCGTCGAGCTTCGAGTCCCGCAGGATCTGCGGCAACACGATGTTGGAGTACGCCCCGACCTCGACTCGAATGAGTACGTCGCGCGCGATCGCGCGGCCGGTCTCCGCCCTCACGCCTGACCGAGCACCATGTCGACGTGGTGGCCCGCCAGCCACGCGGTGCCCGACATCCGGGGTTTCGCCTCGGGCTGCACCTCGACCAGCTCGAGCGGCGCCGTGCCGGTCGCGACGCGCGGCCCTGACAGCACGGTGCCGGGCGGAGCTGCATCGGTGACGGCGCCGGTGGGGGCCGCACGCCAGACCTTGAGGCGGGATCCTGCGGCGCTGGTCCACGCGCCCGGGCGGGGGTTGCCCGCCCGGATCAGCCGATGAATCTCGTCGGCAGGTCGCGACCAGTCGATGCGGAACTCGTCCACGGTGAGCTTGTCTGCGTAGGTGGGTTCGCCGACCTGCTCGTCGGGCGTGATCGCAACGATCACGCCCG
>JAPSGP010000130.1 GCA_031177445.1 Acidimicrobiia bacterium | reverse complement strand
GATCGACTCGAGCTTCGGGAGCGCGCGGCGCGGTCCCTTCCCGAGGGCGACGCCAACGGCCACCACGTCGTGCGCCTTCGCGAGACCGCGCAGTGCGCGCCGAGCTGCGCCTCGAGCCGCCCGTTCCGCGTCACGTACGAACGCGGCGGCCCGCTCGGGCTCGAGCTCGCGGGCTGCGTGGTAGACGAATCGTTCGATGCCGGGGGCCAGGTCGATCGTGCGGCGATCGACGATCTCGGGCGTAGACGCGCTTCCGCCGACGATCACAGCCTCAGCACTTCCCGTCCTCGCCCGGAACCCGACCGCGACCCCGCGCTCGCTCATAGCGACAGGTTGCCCACCTCGTGCTCGAGCAGGTCGGCGAACTTCCGGCTGGCCGCGACCCGCTTGCGAATCAGGCCACGCCAATGTTCGCTCGCTGGCGCCCGGAGGCGCCGTCGAGCTCCACCGGGGAGAGCGTGAGCTTGCTCCCGATGAGCTCCTCCCGCTCGGCGGCGACGAGCAAGTCTCGGTCGAGGAGCTTCGCGTAGGTGCGCGCCCCATCCGGCAGGTCGCACACGGCGACGCCCCATTCGGGTGCACCGTCGCGCCCGTGGACCACGGAGTAGGTGGCGACGGTCGCGGCGCCCTCATAGGTGTCGGCGATCGACGGGCGGGGCGCGGCATCGAGCTGTGCCTGCACCGCTACCTCGTCGGGCGGCGCCACCGGGCCCGGCCCGGTGGAATAGAGGCCGTACACGTGCTTCGTCATGTGCATGCCGACCCCACTCACCAGCCCGAAGGTACCGGGATCGCCTCGCAGCCGCTCCGCCATCGTGGCAATGGAATGCGTCATGTAGTCGCTCCCGGCGCCGCCGTGGTACGGGAGCCCGCCGGTCACTGTGAGCGGGCGCGTCTCGCTGTCGCCCAGCCCGAGCGCGTCGCGCGCCAGGTTCACGGAGCTGCCGAAACAGCTGTAGAGATCGAGATACGCGACATCGTCGATGCCGATGCCCGCCGGCGCCAACGCCGCTCGGCTCGCGGCCACCATCGCGGGCGACCGCCACAGGTCGGCGTGCTCGGCCACGTAGACGGGATCGGTCGCGTAGCACCACCCTCGGACGTAGACCCGCCGATCAGACGGAACGCCGAGCGCGTCGGCCATCTCGTGGCTCGCCAGCACGAGCGCAGCCGCCATGTCGACGTCCATGATCGAAACCATGTACTTGGTGTACGGGTAGCCGACCATGCGGTTCTCGAGTGTGGGCGTGATGATCTCGTCGGCGCTGCGATGCACCGGGAACCACGCACGCGGGTTCGCCGCTGCGACCGCGGTGAACGGCTCCAGCAGCGCGCCCAGCTCGCGGCGGTACTCGTCGAGCGCGACGCCCAAATGGCCGCGCCGGGCGTTGTCGAACAGCGCAAACGTCAGCCACGCTTGGAGCACCTCGTGCGCGACTTCGGCGGGATGGAACGGCGCCTCCCACGGGAAGGGTCGCTTCTCGTCGGGCTTGAACCGGTACGGGTAGCGCTCGCCCCGCTTCCTGTACCGGCGTTGCGTGTCGAGCGCTTCTGCTCCGGTCACGAGCGCGAGCTGCGTCTCGCCACCGAGGATCCGCTCGGCGGTCTGGTTGACGAGGACCTGGGGTGTCGTCCCGCCGATACCCGAGTAATACCGGCGGCGGGGTGCGATGCCGAGCGCGTCGCAGAGACGGGCGGCCGGATCGTCGTACTGCCAGGTCTGGCAGTAGACGATGTCGAGGCTGTCGAGTCGGTCCAGCACCTTCGTGCCGGTACCGGTGTCGTCGGCTGCCGCCCGCGCCACCTGTTCCCACATGTCGAGCGGCTCGGGCGCGCCGGCGTCGCCGACATCGTCGGGGTGCCACGTGTGCTGACCGACACCGATGATGCACGGCGTTCGAGGATCGACCCCGGCGGCCACGGCGCGCTACTTCCCCTGCCAGTTCGGAGCGCGCTTCTCGGCGAACGCCTTCGGCCCCTCCTTGGCGTCCTCGGTCGCGAAGATCATCGAGCTCAGCGCACTTTCGTTCCGGTACGCCTCCTTCAGGGGGAGGCCGAGCCCCTCCCACACGCTCTGCTTCGTCGCCTGCACCGCCAGCGGCGCGTTGGCGGTGATCCGGCGGGCGAACTCGTAGGCCTTCGGCAGCAGCTCGTCGTAGGGGACGATCGCGTTGAGGAAGCCCATCTCGTACGCCCGCTGGGCGGGGATGAGGTCGGCGCACAGTAGGAACTCCATCGCCTGGGGAAACGGGATCTGGCGGGGCAGGCGTACGGTTGTCCCCCCGCCGGCGAACAGCCCCCGCTTCGGCTCCATCACCGCGAACTTCGCCTCCGGGCACGCCACCCGGATGTCGACCCCGCCCAGCATCTCCATGCCGCCGGCAGTGCAGAACCCGTTGACGGCGGCGATGATCGGCTTCCAGATTCTTGCCCCGCGCAACACAGCCTTGGTGCCGTCGTCGAGGCGGTAGCCGTCGATCTCGTCGAGGCCTTCCTTCTGGATGCGCTCGGCGACCTTGGTGATCTCGGGCACGTACTTCTTGAGGTCGGCGCCGGTGAAGAAGGCGTCGCCGACGCCGGTGATGATCGCGACCCAGGCGTCGTGGTCGGCGTCGAAGCGGTCCCATGCCTCCCGCAGCAGCTTGAAGTGCTCCATGTCGGCCGAGTTGCGGGCCTCGGGCCGGTCGATCGTGATGAGGACGATGTGCTCGTCGTCGAGCTCGTAGTGGATCGGCATGTGCTTGTCCTCGCCCTTTCCGCCCCTCCCCGGAACCTGACACGATAGTCAGGGAACGCGCCCGAGGGCCGGGCGCCGACTCGGGGGAATCGACTCGGGGGAACATCGTGCGCGAGCACCGATATTCGTTCGACATGCCGCACTCGGCGCCGCGGATCTGGGCCCTGTTCCAGGACTACGACCGCTGGACCGACTACGCCCCGATGGTGAAGCGGGTCGACGTGCTGTGGCCTGGCGACGAGCATCACAACGGCCGGCTCCGCCGCGTCATCTACCAGATGCCGTTCGGACGGGAGGGCTCGGCGCTCGAGCTCGTCACCGACGTCGAACCCGAGCGCGGCTACACCTACACGATGATCAGCCGCGAGCCCGGCAACGACCAGACCGGCAGGGTGCAGCTCGAGCCCCTCGGGCCCAACCGGACGCGCTTCTCGTTCGAGGAGCGGTATCACGTCAGCAAGGCGCCGTGGAAGTGGTTCGAGGGGCCGATCTACAGGTTCATCAACAAGAAGAACGAGGAGAGCATGCGCCGGGCGTCGCAGTGGCTCTCCGACCACCCCGAGTACCGTTCCGACCTCGTCGAAGCCGCCCCGTAGCCGCGCCGCAGGCACGCAGAAGAAGGAGCCGACGTGCCCGACCGACCCACCGCCCTCGTCACTGCTCCGTTCCGGGGCGAGGGCCTCGCCACACTGCGACGGCTCGTCGACGTCGTCTACGACCCCTGGATCGAACAGCACCCGCTGCGCATCTACTCGTCCGAGCAGCTCGCCGCGCGTGCCGAGCAGGAGGGCGCGACCGTGCTCGTCATCGAGACCGACTCCGTCAAGGGGCCGGTGCTCGAGCTCCCGCTCGTGGCCATCGGCTCGTGCCGGGGCGACCCCAACAATGTCGACGTGGAAGCGGCAACTGCGCGGGGCATCCCCGTGCTGCGCGCCCCGGGCCGGAACGCCGACGCCGTCGCCGAGCTCACGGTGGCGCTGCTCTTCGCCGTCAACCGCGGCGTCGTGCGGGCCGACCGTGATGTCCGCGAGGGCGAGATGTTCCGCGACGGCACGATCCCCTACCAGCGCTTCCGGGCGTGGCAGCTCGCCGGGCAGACCGCGGGCATCGTCGGGCTCGGGGCGGTCGGCCGTGCCACGAGGTGGCGCCTCGAGGGGCTCGGCATGCGCGTCATCGCCTACGACCCCTACGCCGACGACGCCACCCATTCGCTCCCGGACCTGCTCGCGGAAGCGGACATCGTCTCGATGCACGCCGCAGTCACTCCCGAGACCAGGGGGCTCATCGGATCCGACGAGTTCGCGCGCATGAAGGAAGGTGCCGTGTACCTGAACACCGCCCGGGCGATGTTGCACGACACCGACGCGCTCGTCGCGGCGCTGCAGTCCGGCAAGCTCGGCGGCGCCGGGCTCGATCACTTCGAGGGCGAGCACCTCGCCACCGACCATCCGCTGGTCGTGATGCCCAACGTCGTGCTCACGCCGCACATCGGCGGCGCCACCTACGACACCGAAGCCAACCACTCAAGGCTCATCGCCGACGGGCTCGAGCAGCTGCTGCACGGCGGCAAGCCCGACAACCTCGTGAACCCGGAGGTGCTGGCATGACCACGAAGCTGACCGCCCAGGAGACGAAGGAGCAGGTCCTGTGGGTGGCGAAGGAGATGTCGAGTAGTGGCCTGGTCCAGGGCACCGCCGGCAACCTCGGTGCCCGGCTGCCTGATGGCAATGCGGTGCTCACCCCGTCGTCGCTCGACTACGGCGAGATGACGCTCGACGACCTCGTCGTCACCGACCTCGACGGCAACGTGCTCGAGGGCGAGCGCGGCCCGACCACCGAGAAAGCGCTGCACCTCTCGGCGCTGCGTCAGCACGACGAGATCAACGCCACCATGCACTGCCACGCCAAGTTCGCCACGATGTTCGCCCTCACCCGCAAGCACATCCCCGCGGTGATCGAGGAGTTCGTCGTCTACGTCGGCGGCGACGTCGAGGTCGCCGACTACAAGACCACCGGCACCGACGAGCTCGCCGAGGAGGTGGCAAAGCGGGTCGGCAATCGAGCCGCCGTGCTCATGGCCAACCACGGGCTGTTCGCAGTCGGCAAGGACCCCAAGGACGTCCTCCACGTCGCCCACCTCGTCGAACGCACCGCCGAGATCATCTGGGGCGCGCAACAGCTGGGCGAGGTTGTTCCCATCCCCGACGAGGTCAACGCCACCTTCGCCGGGTACTACCGCTTCGGCCGCACCGGGAAGTTCTGACGGTGGCCGACGCGCCGAAGTCGTTCTTCCTCACCCCCGAGATCCACGACTACCTCGTCGCGCACGCGCCAGGCCTCGACGACGTGCAGCGCGACCTCATCGCCGAGACCGAGAAGCTCGGCGGGATCTCGATGATGCAGATCGCGCCCGAGCAGGGCGCCTTCATGACCAACCTCACCAAGATCGTCGGCGTGAAGTACGCCATCGAAGTGGGCACGTTCACCGGGTACTCGTCGATTGCGATCGCTCGCGGCCTCGTCGAGGGCGGCCATCTGCTGTGTTGCGACGTGAATGAAGAGTGGACGTCGATCGCGCGGCGCTACTGGGAGCGCGCCGGCCTCGAAGACCGGATCGTGCTGAAGCTCGGCCCCGCGCTCGACACACTCCGGGCGATCCCGCCCGAGCACCAGATCGACCTCGCGTTCATCGACGCCGACAAGCCGAACTACAAGGCGTACTACGAGGAGCTGCTCGCGCACCTCCGGCCGAACGGCGTGATCCTCGTCGACAACACGCTCTGGGGTGGCTCAGTGATCGACCCGAAGGCCGACGACGGAAACCTGCACGCCATCCGCGAGTTCAACGACTATGTCGCCGCCGACGACCGCGTCGAAGGCTCCATCCTCACCATCGGCGACGGCCTCACCCTGCTGCGGAAGAAGTAGCGCCGCTCTGCATGCTCGCCGCGTTCACGAGACGGCGATGCGGCCGGGTTCGAGAACCGCGCCGCGGACGCCAGTGCGGAAGCGGTCACAAGGGGTGAGGCGCGGGAACACGTTGGTGATCAGGAGCTCACCCGACTCGGGATCGGCCTCCACCTGCCACCTCGTATCGTCGTAGTGCAGGCCGTCGGCGGCCTCGATCGCGCTCGTCGGGCCGAGCTTCACCCAGCGGCGCGGAGCGAGCCCTGCCGCGGTCAGCCGCCCGTGCGCGTCCTCGTCCGAGGTCACCACATTCCGCAGGCCGGCGAACACCGACTCCGCGTCCTCCAACCCGTCCAGCACGGCGGCCGAGACACCCAGCACCACCTGCGCCTCGAGCTGGCGCACCAACGACGCCACCCGGAACGCGTCGAACGGCGTGGCGTCTGCCGACGAATACAGCGCGCCGACCTTTCCGGCCGCCTTCTCCAGCGGCACGACGTGGATCGCCTCCGACAGCAGCGACACGATGAGCACGAGCCCGCCCGCCTCGAGGCCCAGAGTCAGGAGTCGAGGCGCCAGCGACTCTGCTTCGTCGTCGATGTCGGCCTGGGCAACAGGCCAGGGTGTGATCAAACCGTCGACAACCACCCGCCCGACTCCCCACACCGCGGGCGCGTCCTCGAACGCGTGGCCGAACGTCACTGCTTCGCCACCCGCGGGATCTTGTGCGGCGGGCCTTGGCGCAGGAGCGTCTCGTTCGTCACCAGCTCGATCTCAGGATCGACGCCGACCGCGGCCAGCACCGCGTCGTGCACCCGGGTCTCCACGTCGTGCAACCCCCTGGGCCCGTCGTCGGCGTAGCCCACCCGGATGCGCAGCCGGTCCATCACATGACCGGTGCGGATGATCTGGAACAGCGCCGCGCTCGTCTCGGGCACGTCCTCGATCGCGGCCCACACGTCGCCCGGCATGACCGAACGCCCACCGATCACGACCTCGTCGCCCTTGCGGCCGAGCGGCCATACGCGACCGTGCGTGCGACCGCAAGCACACGTCTCGCGCGTGATGCGTACGAGATCGTCGGAGCGATACCGGATCAGCGGCGCGATCTTGTCGAGCAGCGTTGTTGACACGAGCTCACCCCGCTCGCCGTCGCCGACCGCGTCATTGCCCCGCGGGTCGAGGTTCTCGAGGAAGCAGGTGTCCTCCCAGAAGTGGTAGCCGTCGTGCTCGGCGCACTCAGTGGCGGCTCCGACGTCGCCCACACCGGTCTGCAGGAACAGTTCGAGGCCCCACTCCCCCTCGACCAGCCGCCGAGCTCGGGGCCCGATCGGCTCCCCGGCGAACACCACGCCGCGGTAGCTCGAGAACGCCTCGGCGAGGTCCGTGCCCGATTCCCGCGCAAACGCCTCCAACCCCATCACCAGGGGGCCCGAGATCGTGTACCAACCCGTCGGGCGCAGCTCCCGACTCAGTCGCACGACATTGGGCAGGTCGGCGGGTTGGTGGTCGCAGAAGACGGGCGTAACACCGATCCCTCGGATCGTGTCGTGGATACCCGGGCCCCGGAACGTGAACAGGCAGTGCATGAAGTGGTCGCCGGGTCGGCACCCCAGCTCCCAGAACTCCCGCACAAGCATGCTCGGCCCGCGCCCCGCGTACGGTGCCGGCGTCGGGTCGCCGGTCGTGCCCGACGTCGAGAAGATCGCGCTGAAGACCTCGGTCATCTTCGGATCGAGGCACAGCAGCCCACCGTACGGGTCCCGGTGGCGGTCGCGGAAGCTACGGATCGCGTCCTTGTCGATGAACGGCACCTTGGCGTGGAAGTCGTCCATCGACTGGATATCGTCGGCGGTGATCCCGGCGGCTTCCCAAGTCTCACGGATCAGCGGCGAGCGCTGGTACGCCCACGGCAGGATGTCGCCGAGCAAGCGCTCCTCGCGCAGCCGATCGAGATCGGCGCGAGGCATCGTCTCGACCTCCGCCGAGAAGTAGCGCCGATCGGGATC
>JAPSGP010000016.1 GCA_031177445.1 Acidimicrobiia bacterium | reverse complement strand
CTGGAGAACGAGTCGTTCGACGCTCGTGGCGGTCTGCTACGGGACGACGCCGTGGTCGCGCTCGGGGGTGGTGTCGTAGGCGACGTCGCCGGCTTCGCCGCTGCCGTGTACCACCGCGGGATCGACGTAGTGCAGGCGCCGACCACGCTGCTCGCACAGGTCGACTCTGCGATCGGCGGCAAGACGGGCGTGAACCTCCCCGAGGGGAAGAACCTGGTCGGGGCGTTCCACCAACCGATCGCCGTGGTGGCCGACCTCCAGACCCTGGCAACCATGTCCGAGCGGGAGTACCGATCGGGCCTCGGCGAGGTGGCGAAGTACGCGCTCATCGAGCACGCGCTCCTCGGGACGTCGGACGTCCACCAGATCCTCAGGAACGATACGGCGGCGGTGCTGGCCCGGGATCCCGACGTGACGAGCACGCTCGTAGCGCGCTGCGTCGCGATCAAGGCGTTCGTGGTCGCTACCGACCCGGGCGAGCGCACCGGGTTACGAGCAGTCCTGAACTACGGCCACACGCTCGCCCACGCGCTCGAGATCATTGGTCGGTACGAGCTTCCCCACGGCGAAGCGGTGGCCGTCGGGCTGGTGTTCGCAGGGCAGCTCGCGGCGGTGCTCGAACGCATCGACACCGACGAGCTCGAACGCCATCGTGAGGTGGTGCGGTCGCTCGGGCTCCCTGCAGCCGTCGCCGAGCCGGTGGATGCCACACACATCGTCGAGCTGATGGCGCGCGACAAGAAGGCGCGCGGCGGGTTGACCTTCGTGTTGCTCGGAAGAGGTGGGCTCGAGACCGTCGACGATCCGCCCGCCCCCGCGCTCGAGCGCGCGCTGCACGCGGTCGGGGTGCGAGGTGACCTCACGTGGGCGTGATCCTGCTCCTCTCGGGCCCGAACCTGAACCTGCTGGGGGAGCGCGAGCCCGAGATCTACGGGCGCGTGACACTCGACGAATTGGTCCGCGAAGCCGCCGAGGTGGCCGAGGCGCACGGCTACGCGCTCGAGCATCACCAGTCGAACCACGAAGGCGAGCTTGTCGACGCCGTCCAGGCGGCGCGCGGGCGCTGTGCCGCGGTCGTCATCAATCCGGGCGCGCTCACGCACTACTCGTTCGCGCTCGCCGACGCGCTGGCCACGTTCGAGGGCGTCAAGATCGAGCTCCACCTGTCGAACCCTTCGGCGCGCGAAGCATGGCGACGCACGTCCGTGGTCGCGCCGGTGGTCACGGGGACGGTCGCCGGCCTCGGCTCGCACGGCTATCGGCTCGGCATCGAAGCGGCCGTCGCGCTGCTCGAGGATCGCGGATGACGCTCGCCGAGCTCCCGTCGATGGACGTTGCGTCACGCGCGAGCGCGCTGCGCAGCGGTTTCGAGGAGGCGGGCATCGACGCGCTGCTCGTGACCCGGCTTCCCAACGTCCGGTACCTCACCGGCTTCACCGGCTCGGCGGGGATGCTCCTCGTCGGGCCGGACGAGCTCGTGTTCGTCACCGATGGCCGCTACGCCGAGCAGGCCGCCGATCAGCTCGGCGCGGCCGGCATCGAAGCGCGTGTCGAGATCGGCGTGACCCAGGCCGCACAGCGCGACGCGCTGCAGGGCGCGGCCGCAGGGATCGCCCGCCTGGGTCTCGAAGCCCACGGCGTGACGTGGGCGCAGCAGCGGGAGTTCGCGAGCGAGTGGTTCACGAACGCGGAGCTCGTGCCCACGCTGCAGCTCGTGGAGCAGCGCCGGCTGGTGAAGGAGGCGGCCGAGGTCGCGCGCATCGCGGCCGCGTGCGCGATCGCCGATGAGGCGCTCGCAGTCGTCGCACCACGGCTGCCGGACGGCCCCGCGGAGCGCGAGGTGGCCCTCTGGCTCGAGCTCGAGATGCGCCAGCGCGGTGCCAGTGGTGTGAGCTTCGATCCGATCGTGGCCTCGGGACCGAACGGCGCGAAGCCGCACGCACGGCCGTCGAACCGCCGGATCGAGCCCGGCGAGCTGCTGGTCCTCGATTTCGGATGCGTCGTCGACGGGTACTGCTCCGACATGACTCGCACCGTGAGCGTCGGCGACCCCGGTGCCTCCGGCTCGCGTCTCTACGACGTCGTACGGGCGGCGCAGCAGGCCGGCCGGGAAGCCGTGCGTGCCGGCGTCGCGTGTGCCGACGTCGATCGCGCGTGCCGCGAGGTCGTGGAAGCCGCGGGTCTGGGCGACGCGTTCGTCCACGCGACCGGCCACGGCGTCGGCCTCGAGATCCATGAGGCACCGAGGGTGGCGGCGACCGCCCGTGATACGTTGGCCGCCGGCTCGGTCGTGACCGTCGAGCCCGGCGTGTACGTACGCGGCGTGGGCGGGGTCCGCATCGAGGACACGGTGGTCGTCCTCCCAGCAGGCAACGACGACGGCTGCCAACCTCTCACCGCATTCCCGAAGGACCTGGTTCTGTGAGTGTGTCGACCAACGACCTCAAGAACGGCATGGCTCTCGACCTTCCGGCCGAGGGGCTGGTGACGGTGGTCGAGTTCCAGCACGTCAAGCCGGGGAAGGGAGGCGCGTTCGTGCGCACGAAGCTCAAGAACGTGCGCTCTGGCGGAGTCCTCGAGAAGACGTTTCGAGCCGACGAGAAGGTCCCGCTGGCGGTCATCGACAAGCGCGAGATGCAGTACCTCTACCGCGAGGGCACCGCCTACGTGTTCATGGACACCGAGAGCTACGACCAGCTGCACGTCGATGCCGGCGAGCTCGGTCCCGCAGTGCGGTACCTGAAGGAGGGCGGCTCCGCGATCCTCCCGATGTACCAGGGCGCGGTCGTGGGCGTCGACCTGCCGGCCGCGGTCGAGCTCGCGGTGGCCGAGACCGAGCCCGGCATCCAGGGCGACCGGGTCTCCGGTGCGCGCAAGCCGGCGACACTCGAGACCGGCCTCGTCGTCCAGGTGCCGCTGTTCGTGGAATCGGGCGAGCGGATCAAGGTCGATACCCGCACGGGGGAGTACCTCGCCCGCGCCTGACGGGCACACCGGCATGGCCACGCGACGCGAAGCCCGGGAGCGTGCGCTGAGCTTGTGTTACGAGGTCGAGGTACGCGGGGTCGAAGCAGCTTCATTGCTCGACGACCTGCCGGTGCCGCCGGACCCCTACGTGTCCACGCTCGTGCGCGGAGTCGCCGAGCATCGCGACGAGCTCGACGCCATCCTGCGCAAGTACTCGGAGCACTGGGCACTGGAACGGATGCCGCTCGTGGACCGGGCGGTGCTCCGGATCGGTTGCTACGAGCTCGGCTGGCACCTCGAGCTCCCCACCGGCGTCGTCATCAGCGAGGCGGTCGAGCTCGCCAAGCAGTACTCGACCAAGGACTCCGGTCGCTTCGTGAACGGCATGCTCGGCCGCATCGCGGAAGACCTCCGGAGCGACGAATCGGAGTCATGAAGCCGGCGCGCCTGAGCGTGGCTCCGCTGGAGGTCGAGGAGCCGGACCTCGAAGAGGTCGTCGTCACCGAGCGGCCTTGGATCGTGATCGTGTGGAACGATCCCGTGAACCTCATGAGCTATGTCGTGTACGTCCTGCAGAAGCTCTTCGGCTACTCGCGCCAGAAGGCGACCCGGCTGATGCTGCAGGTGCACCACGAGGGAAAGGCGGCGGTGTCGGAGGGAACGCGTGAGAAGGCGGAGGCCGACGTCGCCCGTCTCCACGCCCACGGCCTGTGGGCCACGATGGAACACCCCTCGTGACCGGGTTGGAGTCACGAACCGGCACGCCTCCCGCTACGCGGGCAGCGGGAGCGGGGCATCGTTCCTCCTCATGCGGAGCTTGCTCGGCGCCCTTCGGGCGCCATTGCTCGCTCCAAAATCGTCGTCACGACGCCCCGCCCCCGCTGCCTCGTTGCTCGCTCGCTCAAGTCGTCGTCGCTCGGCACCGGCACCTCCGCCCTCCGGCTGTGCCCGGCGATCACTCCGACGCTCGTACTCGCAGGTAGAGATGCCGAAGCGGTTCAAGCGTCGGGGTGACGGGGTGGTCGTGGCGCTGCCGGCGGCCGAGATCGAGATCTTGCGCAGCATCCCTGCGCAGCTCGGAGAGGTGCTGTCGGAGTCACCCGATACCGACGACCCGGTGTTCCGCCGTCTCTTCCCGACGGCCTACCTCGATCCGACACAAGAAGTGGCCGAGCGGGAGTGGCAGGACCTCGTGCACCCCGAGCTGCTACGCCAGCGCCTGGCTGCGCTCGAGCTGGTGACCCAGACGCTCGAACGCGGGGTCGAGAAGCGCGGCTCGATCGAGGTCGTGCTCACGCCCGAAGAAGTCGAGGCCTGGCTCGGTGTCATCAACGACGCCCGCCTCGCGCTCGGCACCCGTTTGGGCGTGACCGAGGACCTCGACGAGCGCGAGATCGACCCGTCCGAACCCGATGCTGGCGCCCACACCCTGTACGCATGGCTCACCTGGATGGAAGGAGAGCTCGTCGAGACGTTGCTCGGGTGAGGGACTCCAGTCCACCGAACAACGGTCGACTCGGTGGGATGCTGCGGCGATCCTTCGGATCGCCGCAGGGCGCTCAAGTCGTCGTCGCCCGACCCCCGCCCCGCTGCCCTTTCCGCGAAACGCCGCACTCGGGGTGGTATGGTGATGCGACCGTGAAGGGGATCCCGAGAGGTTCCCACGGAGGTTTCGATGAACGCGCGCGACGCGGCAAAACCGGAGCAGGCTGCGACCCCCGAGGGGGGTCGTTTTTTTGTGCCCGAGCACGGCGAAGGCGAGCGTTCCCTGGTGTGCCGCGCACAGGTGCTGGACGCCGACGACATGCGGCGGGCGCACACTCGCATCGCCCACGAGATCGTCGAGCGGAACCACGGCGCCGACGACGTCGTCCTGATCGGCCTCTACACGCGCGGCGTCGCGGTCGCTCGCCGGCTGGCGGAGGCGATCGAGCGGTTCGAGGGCGCTGCGGTGCCGGTGGGCGTCCTCGACGTCGCCTTCTACCGCGACGACATCGGCCTGCGCCCCGTGCAGCCGCTCGGCCCGACCGAGATCCCGGTCGACATCGGCGGGCGCGTGGTGGTGCTCGTCGACGACGTGTTCTTCACCGGGCGCACGATCCGCGCTGCGCTCGACGCCCTGACCGAGCTGGGGCGCCCCCGCACGGTCCAGGTCGCGGTGCTCGTGGATCGCGGGCACCGCGAGCTTCCGATTCGTGCCGACTTCGTGGGCAAGAACCTGCCCACGAAGCTGGCCGAGGACGTCCGCGTCCGGCTCGAGGAGATCGACGGCGAGGTGGACGGCATCGAGATCTGGGGCCCAGCGGAGCCATGAAGCACCTGCTGGCGATCGACGACCTGAGCCGCGCCGAGATCGACGGCCTGCTCGACCTCTCCGAGTCGTTCATCGAAGTCACGCAGCGGGACATCCCGAAGATCCCGGCCCTGCGCGGGCGGACCGTGGTCACGCTCTTCTTCGAGGAGTCGACCCGCACCCGGCTGTCGTTCGAGACCGCGGCCAAGCGCCTGTCCGCCGACACGATGAGCTTCAGCGCTTCGACGTCGTCGCTCACGAAGGGCGAGAGCCTGCTCGACACCGTCCAGACCATCGAGGCCATGGGCGTCGACGCGATCGTGGTGCGGCACCCGTGTGCGGGCGCGGCCCACCGGGTCGCCCAGTGGGTCGACGCCAGCGTCGTCAACGCCGGCGACGGTCGCCATCAGCACCCGACCCAGGCGCTGCTCGATCTCGTGACCCTTCGCCGCCGGCTGGGACGGGGAGGCTTCGACGGCCTGCGCGTCGTGATCGTCGGCGACATCCGCCACTCTCGTGTGGCGCGCAGCGGCGTGCAGGCGCTCAGCACGATGGGCGCCGAGGTCACGCTGGTCGCTCCGCCCACGCTGCTCCCCGAGTCGCTCGAGGGCTGGCCCGTGGTCGTCGACGACGACCTCGATTCCGTCCTTCCCGAGGTCGATGTCGTGTACCTGCTGCGGATCCAGCGCGAGCGCCTGGCGGGTGCGCTGCTCCCGTCGCAGCGCGAGTACACGAGCCGCTATGGGATCACCGTCGAGCGGGCGGCCCGGCTGAAGCCCGACACGCTGATCATGCACCCGGGCCCGATGAACCGCGGCGTGGAGATCGCGGCCGAGGTCGCCGACAGCCCGGCGTCGACCGTCACCGAGCAGGTGGCGAACGGCGTCGCGGTGCGAATGGCCGTGTTGTGGTCGACCCTCGGATCGGGAGGCCAGATTGCCTGACGACGTGCTCGTCAAGGGTGGCCGGGTGGTCGACGCGAGCGGCGAGCGCGTTGCCGACGTGCTCGTCCGCGACGGCGTCGTCATCGAGGTGGAGGCGCAGCTCGAGCCAGCGAGCCCCGCGGCCCGAGTCCTCGATGCTGCCGGCTGCGTGGTCGCGCCCGGCCTCGTCGATCTGCACGCGCACCTGCGCGAGCCGGGCGACGAGGACGCAGAGACGATCGTCACCGGTGCCCGCGCCGCCGCGCTCGGCGGGTTCACCGCGGTGGTGGCGATGCCGAACACGACCCCGCCCCTCGACGATCCTGCGGTCGTCGCGTCGGTACTGGCGATCGGACGGGCGAGCGCGTGCGACGTGGTCGCGTCCGGGTGCATCACGAAGGGCCGCCGCGGCGAGGAGCTGGCGCCGATGCACGAGCTCCACCAGCTCGGGGTGCGCATCTTCACCGACGACGGCGACTGCGTCGCCGACGCGGACGTGATGCGCCGGGCGCTCGAGTACGCGCGGTCGCTTCCCGGGGCGGTCGTGGCGCAGCACGCCGAGGATCCGGCCCTGGCCCAGGGCGGCTCGATGCACGAGGGGGCGTGGTCGAGCCGGCTCGGGATCCAGGGTCGTCCGGCGGCAGCCGAGGCGATCATCGTGGCCCGCGACATCCAGCTGGCCGAGCTCACCGGGGGAAGGGTCCATTTCCTGCACCTGTCGGCGGCGCCCTCGGTCGAGCTCGTGCGGGCGGCCAAGCGCCGCGGGCTCCCGGTCACCGCAGAGTCGATGCCGCACCACTTCACGCTGACCGACGCAGAGTGCGCGTCGTTCGATCCGGTCTTCAAGGTGCATCCCCCGCTGCGCACTGCCGACGACGTCGCCGCGATCAAGGCCGGTCTCGCCGACGGGACGATCGATGCCATCGCCACCGACCACGCACCGCACGTTCCGCAGGCCAAGGAGCAGCCGTTCGAGCAGGCGCCCCCCGGGATGCTGGGCCTGGAGACGACGCTCGCGCTCACGCTCACCGAGTTGGTCGAGCCGGGGGTGCTGAGCCTGGCGGACGCGCTCGCCCGGCTCTCGTGGAGCCCGGCTGGCATCGCCGGGCTCGCTGATCACGGCGGTCCGATCGCATCCGGGCGTCCCGCCAACCTCTGCGTCATCGACCCGGCGTTGCAGTGGGAGGTCGACCGGGCGCGTCTGGCGAGCCGCTCTCGCAACACCCCCTACCACGGTCGCAAACTGACGGGCCGGGTACGTCACACGATCCTCCGTGGTGAACCGGTGGTCGTCGACGGAGTCGCGCAGCGATGACTGGTCGCGATGCAGTGCTCGTCCTCGCCGACGGCAGCGTGTTCGAGGGCGAGACCGTCGGGTACGAGCCCGCCGACGGGGTGGCGAGCGGTGAGGTGGTCTTCAACACCGCGATGGCCGGGTATCAGGAGATCCTCACCGATCCGTCCTACGCCGGGCAGGTGATCTCGTTCACGTATCCGCACATCGGCAACTACGGCGTGAACGCCGAAGACGTCGAGAGCCGTCGCCCCTTCTGCCGCGGGATCGTCGTACGGGAGCTGGCGCGGCGCCCCAGCAGCTGGCGCGCCCGTGAAGGGCTCGACGACTATCTCCGCCGCCACCGGGTCCCAGGGATCGCCGGCATCGACACCCGCCGGCTTACCCGGCACCTGCGGGCCATGGGTGCGCTCCCGGGCGCGTTCGGCACCGACGAGCAGGCGGTCCGCGCCGCCGCCGCGACTGCGCCCACGACCGAGGGGATCGACCTGGTCGCCGGCGTCACCACGGAGCACACATACACGCACGGCGACCCCGAGGCGCCGTTCCAGGTCGTCGCCATCGACTACGGCATCAAGTCGACGATCCTGCGCCACCTGGAGCGCAGCGGTTGCTTCGTCGAGGTCGTCCCAGCCTCGATGGCCGCGGCCGACGTGCTCGCCCGCCGTCCGGACGGGGTGTTCCTCTCCAACGGCCCGGGCGACCCCGGGGCGGTGACCGGAGCTGCCGGCACGGTGCGGGAGCTCATGGGACGAGTGCCGATCTTCGGCATCTGCCTCGGCCACCAGATCCTCGGGCTCGCACGCGGCGCCGAGAAGCGAAAGCTCCACTTCGGGCATCACGGTGCCAACCATCCGGTACGTCACGAGGCCACCGGGCGGGTCGAGATCACGAGCCAGAACCACAACTACGCGGTCGAGCTCGAGGGCGTGCCCGGCGTGCAGCGAAGCCACGTGAACCTGAACGACGGCGTGTGCGAGGGCTTCCGCGTCCTCGATGCGCCTGCCTTCGGCGTGCAGTACCACCCGGAGGCCGGCCCGGGACCGCACGACGCCACGTACCTGTTCGGCGAGTTCGTCGAGCTGATGGCGGACCACAGGTAAGCGGCGGATCACGGGGAAACGGATGCCGCGGCGCGACGACCTCCACACCATCATGATCATCGGCAGCGGGCCGATCGTGATCGGCCAGGCGTGCGAGTTCGACTACTCGGGCACCCAGGCGTGCAAGGTGCTGCGCGACGATCGGTACCGCGTCGTCCTGGTGAACTCGAACCCGGCCACGATCATGACCGACCCCGAGTTCGCTGACGCCACCTACATCGAGCCGCTCGAGGCCTCCACGGTCGCGGAGATCATCGAGCGTGAGCGTCCGGACGCGCTCCTGCCCACGCTGGGCGGCCAGACGGCACTCAACCTCGCCGTCGAGCTGCACGACGCCGGGATCCTGGACGCGTTCGGGGTCGAGCTCATCGGGGCGGGCGTGAGCGCCATCCGCACTGCCGAGAATCGCCACGAGTTCAAGGCGGCGATGGAGGAGATCGGGCTGGCCGTGCCGCGGTCGGGCATCGCGACCACCCTCGACGACGCCATGGACGTCGCCGGGTCGCTGGGGTACCCGCTGATCGTGCGCCCGTCGTTCATCCTCGGCGGCGGTGGTACCGGGATCGCCTTCGATGCCGACTCGATGCGAGAGGTGGCGGCCCGGGGGCTGGCCGCGAGCCCCGTCACCGAGATCCTCATCGAGCAGTCCGTGTTCGGGTGGAAGGAGTACGAGCTCGAGGTCATGCGCGATCACGCCGACAACGCCGTGGTCGTCTGTTCGATCGAGAACCTCGACCCGATGGGAGTGCACACCGGCGACTCGATCACGGTCGCGCCCGCCCAAACGCTGACCGACGTCGAGTACCAGCGCATGCGCGACGCTGCCTTCGCCTGCATCCGCCGCATCGGCGTCGACACCGGCGGTTCGAACATCCAGTTCGCGGTGAACCCACGCGACGGCGAGATGCTGGTGATCGAGATGAACCCGCGCGTCTCGCGCTCGAGCGCGCTCGCGAGCAAGGCGACGGGATTCCCCATCGCCAAGATCGCGGCCCGGCTCGCGGTGGGCTACCACCTCGACGAGGTCACCAACGACATCACCGGCGAGACCCCGGCGTCGTTCGAGCCGACCATCGACTACGTGGTCACCAAGGTGCCGCGTTGGGCGTTCGAGAAGCTGCCCGGGGCGGCGGGCGTGCTGGGAACGATGATGCAGTCGGTGGGCGAGGTGATGGCGATCGGCCGTATCTTCCCCGAGTCGCTCCAGAAGGCGCTGCGCTCGCTCGAGAACGGGCGGCTCGGCCTCAACTGCGATCCCGCAGAGTCGGCTTTCGACGCGCTGAGCGACGAGGACCTCGTGCTCGCCTGTGCCCACCCGACGCCGGATCGGATCTTCGCGGTGGAGGCGGCACTGCGGCGCGGGGTGACGATCGAACGGGTCGCCGAGGCGAGTGCCATCGATGCCTGGTTCCTCGACGGGATCGCCCGCATCGTCGAGGAGCGGGCCGAGCTGGCGGCCACCGGCCTCGCCGGCATGACCCGGGCCGGCTGGCGCCGGGCCAAGCGGCTCGGCTTCGGCGACGCCCAGCTCGCCCATCTGTGGGGTACCGACGAGGACACCGTGCGGGACGCCCGGTTGGTCGCCGGGGTCCAGGTCACCTTCAAGACCGTCGACACCTGTGCCGCGGAGTTCGCAGCCCGCACGCCCTATCACTACGGCACGTTCGAGGACGAAGACGAGGTCACGCCCTTCGATCGGCCGGCGGTCGTGATCCTGGGGAGCGGCCCCAATCGCATCGGACAGGGCGTCGAGTTCGACTATTGCTGCGTGCACGCCGCGTTCGCGCTGTCGGCGGCGGGGTACGAGACCGTGATGGTGAATTGCAACCCGGAGACGGTGTCGACCGACTACGACACCAGCGACCGCCTGTTCTTCGAGCCCCTCACGCCCGAGGACGTGCTCGCGGTCTGCGCCTCGCTGGCCGACCGCGGCCAGCTCGCGGGCGTGATCGTGAGCCTCGGCGGGCAGACGCCACTCAAGCTCGCGCACACCCTGGAGACCGCCGGCGTGACTGTGCTCGGCACCAGTCCCACTTCCATCGACGTGGCCGAGGATCGTGAGCATTTCAACGCCCTGTGCGACCGGCTCGGGCTGCCCCGACCTCCGGGAGGCATGGCGGCGAGCGCCGCCGCCGCCCGGGCGGTGGCCGAGCGGGTCGGGTACCCCGTCCTGGTGCGGCCGTCGTACGTGCTCGGTGGCCGGGCGATGCAGATCGTCGACGACGTCGATGCCCTCGACGAGGCCATGGCCGAGCTCTCCGGCACCGGCAGCCTCGGCCGCGAGGGCGGGTTGAGCGCGGAGCGACCGGCGCTGATCGACCGGTTCCTCGAAGACGCGGTGGAGGTCGACGTCGACGCCATCCGTGACGCCGCCGGGGAGACCGTGGTCGGCGGAGTGATGGAGCACATCGAGCAGGCGGGTGTGCACTCGGGCGACTCAGCGTGTGCGATCCCTCCGCCGACGCTCGCGCCGTCGACGGTGGCGAGCATCGAGGCGTCGACACGCGCCCTCGCGGACGCGCTCGACGTGCGCGGCCTGCTCAACGTGCAGTACGCGGTGAAGGACGGTGAAGTCTTCGTGCTCGAGGCGAATCCGCGTGCGAGCCGCACGGTGCCGTTCGTGAGCAAGGCCACGGGCGTGCCGCTGGCGAAGGTCGCGGCGCGGGTGATGCTGGGTGCGACGCTCACGGAGCTGCGTACCGAAGGGCTGTTGCAGCCGTCGTATACCGATGGGCACGTGGCGGTCAAAGAAGCGGTGCTGCCCTTCGCCCGGTTCCCCGAGGTCGACACCGTGCTCGGCCCCGAGATGCGCTCGACCGGCGAAGTGATGGGTGTCGACCGCTCGTTCGGGCTCGCGTTCGTCAAGAGCCAGGCGGGTGCGGGCAACCGGCTCCCCGAGCGCGGCACGGTGTTCCTGTCCCTCGCCGATCGGGACAAGCGCTCGGGCATGCTCGTGGCACGCCGCTTCGCCGAGCTCGGGTTCTCGTTGGTGGCGACGGCCGGGACGGCGGCCGCGCTCGAGGCGGAGGGCCTGCAGGTCGAGGCGGTGGTCGCGAAGCTCGGTGACGACGCCGTCGGCATGGATCCCGTGGACCTGATCTCCTCCGGGAAGGTGGACCTCGTCGTCAACACGCCCCAGGGCCAGGGCCCCCGGGCCGACGGCGCCCACATCCGCCGGGCGGCGACCGTGCACGGGGTCGCCTGCGTCACCACCGCGGCGGCGGCCCGAGCGGTGGCCTCGGGGCTGGGGGAGTGGGCCACCCAGGACCACCAGGTGCGATCGCTCCAGGAGTACCACCGGGCGGGCCAACTCCGCCTGGAGGTGTGATGCCGGCCTCCCGGCCCCGACGCTTTTGGCGCCGCGAAACCGGAATTCCTCCGGGATCGCGGCGCCAAGACGCGAATGTCGAGTCCGTCGACACCCGGATGCGGGTGGGCCCGATCGAGCTGCCGAGCCCGATCGTGGCCGCCTCGGGGACGTTCGGCCACGGCGACGAGGTCGCGCGGCTCTGCGACCCCTCGCGGCTGGGTGCGGTGACGGCGAAGTCCCTCGCGCCCTATCCATGGCCGGGAAGCCCTGCGCCCCGTCTCCATCTCGCGCCCGCCGGCATGCTGAACGCGGTCGGGCTGCAGGGGCCGGGCGTCGACCACTGGGTCGACCACGATCTCCCCGCGCTCCGTGCGCTCGGTGCGCGGGTGATCGCATCGGTATGGGGGCAGACCGTCGAGGAGTTCGGGAAGGCCGCCGCCATGCTCGGCCCGGTGCGTGGCGAACTCGTCGCGGTCGAGGTCAACGTGAGCTGTCCGAACCTCGAGGATCGCTCGACGATGTTCGCGCACCGGGCGCCGGCGACCGCCGCCGCGGTGCGCGCAGTGGTCGACGCCGGCGTCGAGCTCCCGGTGCTCGCGAAGCTGTCACCGAACGTGACCGACATCCGCGAGATCGCGGCCGCCGCACTCGACGCCGGGGCCGCCGGCCTCACGCTCGTGAACACGGTGCTCGGCCTGGCAGTCGACGTCGAGCACCGCCGCTCGGTCCTCGGTCGGGACGGCGGCGGGCTGTCCGGGCCTGCGATCAAGCCCGTCGCCCTGCGCGCGGTGCACGAAGTCGCGACTGCGCATCCGGGGGTGCCGATCATCGGCACCGGAGGCGTCGCGAGCGGTGTCGACGCCGCGGAGATGCTGATCGCGGGCGCGTCGGCAGTCGGCGTCGGCACGGCCACGTTCCACGATCCACGCGCCGCACTGCGCATCGGCGAAGAGCTCGTGGCATGGTGCTCGGCACACGGGGTGGAGCGCGTGTCCGAGCTCACCGCGACGTACCAGGTACGGGCGTGAGCGGAGCGCGCGACCATCTCGCGCTCGCGCTCGACGTCGAGTCGGCGGAGGCGGCGGAATCGCTCGCTCGCCGCTTGCAGCCGTGGTTCGGGATCGCCAAGGTCGGGCTCGAGCTCTTCGCCTCCGCCGGCCCACGAGTCCTCGATCAGCTCTGTGACCAGGGATTTCGCGTGTTCGCCGATCTGAAGCTCTACGACATCCCGACCACCGTGGAACGGGCGGCAGCGGCGCTCGGTCGTCGCGGCATTGCGTTCCTCACGCTTCCCGCAGCCGGAGGGGAAGGAGTACTGCGCGCCGGGGCCGACGGCTTGGCGCGGGGCGCGCGCGATGCCGGGCTCGCGCCGCCGGTCGCGCTCGCGGTCACGGTGCTCACGAGTGATCCCGACACGTCGCAGTTCGACGCGCGGCTCTCGGCGGCAATCGATGCAGGGTGTGCGGGTGTCGTGTGCTCCGCGCACGAGATCGCACGCGTGAAGTCGCGCGCGCCTGCGCTCGGAGCGATGGTTCCCGGCATTCGTCTTCCGGACTCGTCACGCGACGACCAGGCCCGTGTCGCGACTCCCGGCGAGGCGGTGGCCGCGGGCGCCGACTGGCTGGTGATCGGCCGCACGGTGACGGCGGCGCCCGACCCGGAGTCCGCCGCCGAGGCCGTCTCGCGCGCCGTCGACGCCGCGCTTGCGCGTGGGGGGAACTCGCGCTAGCGCGTGTCTCAGACACCAGGTTGCTCACGCAAGGCGCCTGCCTATACTGACGCCCGTCGTCTTGGAGGTCGTCTGCCGATGCCGCTCCCGCCCACTCTCACCCCGGAGCAGCGCCAGGCTGCACTCGAAAAAGCCGCTGTCGCTCGCCGGCAGCGCGCCGAGGTCAAGGAGAAGCTCAAGGCCGGCTCGCTCAGCCTGAAAGAGCTCTTCGACCGCGGCGACCGTGACGAGATCCTGGCGAAGCTGAAGGTCGTGAGCGTGCTCGAATCGCTCCCCGGGGTGGGGAAGGTCAGGGCTCGTCGGCTCATGGAAGAGCTCGACATCAGCGAGAGCCGTCGACTGCGCGGGCTCGGTCGCAACCAGCGCGACGCGCTGCTGGCGCGCTTCGAGTAGCGCGCGCCACACACTGAGCGTTCTCCTTGTCGTCGCCGGGCCTTCGGGCGTCGGCAAGGGCACCGTCGTGCGAACCGTGCTCGACCGGTTGCCGGACCTCTGGTACTCGGTGTCGGCGACGACCCGCGCACCGCGCGAGGGCGAGGTCCCGGGCCGCGACTACGAGTTCGTCACGGCGGAGGAGTTCGAGCGGATTCAGGACGCGGGCGGGTTCCTGGAGACCTTCGAGGTCTACGGTCACCTCTACGGGACACCCCGGGCGGCCGTGGAGCAGCACCTGGCTGCCGGCCGGGACGTGGTCCTCGAGATCGACGTCCAGGGTGCCATGGCGGTGCGGGCGCAGTATCCCGAGGCCCTGCTGGTGTTCGTGAAGGCCCCGTCGCGGGCGGAGCAGCGACGACGCCTCCTGGATCGGGGTCTGGACGACCGGGTCACGATCGAGCGCCGGCTGCGGGAAGCCGAGGCGGAAGAGGCGCTGGCCGACCGCTTCGACGCGGTGGTCGTCAACGACGACGTGGACCGGGCCTCGGAGGAGGTCGCTGCTATCCTGCAGGCACGCAAGCAGGCCGCTCGGTGAGGCAACACCCGAGCCTCGGACGCTGGAGCGGCCCAGCGCACCTCGCAGCAGGACTCGCAGCAGGACTCGTAGCAGGACTCGCAGAAAGCTCTCAGAAAAGGAAGAGTGATCCCCCGATGGCAGAACGGCGCGCTTCGCTGATGGAGCCCCGCATGGAGAGCCTCCTCGACCGCGTCGAGTCGAAGTTCACGCTCGTGACGCTGGCGGCGATGCGGGCACGCGAGATCAATGACTACTACAACCAGCTCGGCGAGGGGTTGGGGAAGATCGTGCCCCCGCAGGTGACGTCGGTCTCGCGCAAGCCGCTTTCGATCGCGCTGGAGGAGGTCGAGGAGGGCAAGATCCGCGCCGTCCCCAAGCCCGAGGAGCCCGAGGTCGAGGACGCCGAGGCCCTGGACGGCGCCGAGGGGACCGAAGCCGGCACCGAAGGGCCGGCAGAGGCGTAGCCGCGCGCCTCGTCCCGCCGGGCACGCGCCGACATGTCCGATCCTCTGCTGGCACTCCGGGGCCGACGCATCGTGCTCGGCGTCTGCGGTGGCATCGCCGCGTACAAGGCGGTCGAGGTCTGCCGCCGGCTCGTCGACGCCGGCGCGCACGTCGCACCGGTGCTCACCGCCGACGCCACCCGCTTCGTCGGCGCGCTGACGTTTTCGGCGCTGGCCTCGGAGCCGGCGCGGACCGCGCTTTTCGACGGGCCCGAGCCGATCCCGCACACCCACCTCGGCCAGGGTGCCGACGCCGTCGTGGTGGTGCCGGCGACGGCCAAGGTGATCGGCAAGTACGCACACGGCATCTCCGACGATCTGCTGTCGGCGACGCTGCTGGCGACGCGCGCCCCGGTCCTGCTCGCACCGGCGATGCACACGGAGATGTGGGAGCACCCGGCAGTGCAGGAGAACCTCGTCACGCTGCGCCGCCGGGGGGTGCACGTCGTCGATCCCGACGAGGGCCGGCTGGCCGGCGGCGACGTCGGCGCCGGTCGGCTCGCCGACCCCGCCCGCATCGTCGTCGAGGTCGCCGGGATCCTCGCTGCCGCCGGCGACCTGGCCGGCTACTCGTTCCTGGTGACGGCGGGGGGCACCCGTGAGCCGATCGACCCGGTCCGGTTCATCGGGAATCGCTCTTCCGGGAAGATGGGGTACGCGATCGCCGAGGCTGCCGCCCGCCGAGGCGCCGCCGTCACCCTCGTGACCACGATCGGCCGGCCCACGGCGGTGTCGGGCGTCGACGTCGTGAAGGTCGAGACCGCCGAGGACATGGCGGCCGTGGTCGTTCCGCGGTTCGCCGACTGCGACGTCGTCGTCATGGCGGCCGCGGTGGCCGACTTCCGACCCAAGGTGGTGGCCGACGAGAAGCTCAAGAAGCGCGACGGCGTGCCCGAGGTCGTGCTGGAGCCCACTCCCGACGTGCTCGCCGAGCTCGGCGCGCGCAAACAGCCGGGGCAGCTCCTCGTCGGCTTCGCCGCCGAGACCGAGCATGTGCGGGAGCACGCAGCGGCGAAGATGGCGGCCAAGGGCGTCGACCTCATGGTCGCCAACGACGTGTCGGCGCCCGATGCGGGCTTCGAAGTCGACACGAACCGGGCGATCCTGCTGTACTCGTCCGGTTCTTCGGAGGAGACCCCCTTGCTCGACAAGCACGAGCTTGCGGGCATCATCCTCGATCGCATCGTCCAGACCCTTGGGAAGGAAGCATGAGCGCGTTCACGTTCACCTCGGAGTCCGTCACCGAGGGCCACCCCGACAAGATGTGCGACCAGATCAGCGACGCCGTCCTCGACGGGCATTTCGAACAGGACCCCGAGAGCCGGGTGGCGTGCGAGACCATGTGCACCACCGGCCTGGTCGTGGTGGCGGGCGAGATCAGCACCAAGGCGCACGTCGACATCCCGCGCCTGGTCCGCGACACCGTTCGCGGCATTGGCTACACGGACGCGCTCATGGGCTTCGACGCCAACACCTGCGCGGTCATCACCTCGATCGACGAGCAGTCCTCCGACATCGCCCAGGGCGTCGACAAGGCCTACGAGCTGCGGACGGGTGAAGGCGACAACTACGACGAGGTCGGGGCCGGCGACCAGGGGATGATGTTCGGCTACGCCACCGACGAGACTGACGACCTCATGCCCATGCCGATCTGGCTCGCGCACCGCCTGGCCGAGCGCCTCACCGCGGTGCGCAAGGGGGGCACGCTCGAGTACCTGCGCCCCGACGGGAAGACCCAGGTGTCGATCGAGTACGTCGACAACGTTCCCACGCGCCTCACGACCGTGCTGATCTCGACCCAGCACGCGCCCGGCGTGAACATCGACGGCACGCTCAAGCCCGACCTGATCGAGCACGTGATCCGCCCGTTGCTCCCCGAGCAGTTCGCCAGCGACGACTTCGACGTGTTCGTCAACCCGACGGGGAACTTCGAGAAGGGCGGCCCCCACGCCGACTGCGGCCTCACCGGGCGGAAGATCATCGTCGACACCTACGGTGGCTTCGCCCGCCACGGCGGCGGGGCGTTCAGCGGCAAGGACTGCACGAAGGTGGACCGCTCGGCCGCGTACGCGGTGCGCAACGTCGCCAAGAACGTCGTGGCCGCGGGCATCGCCAAGCGCTGCGAGGTGCAGGTGGCGTACGCGATCGGCGTCGCCCGTCCGATCTCGGTGATGGTCGAGACCTTCGGGACCGCCGAGATCGACCCGCTCAAGCTGGGCGCGCTGGTGCAGGACCACTTCGATCTCCGTCCCGCGGCGATCATCGAGCGGCTCCAGCTCCGGCGCCCGATCTATCAGAAGACCGCGGCGTACGGGCACTTCGGCCGGAGCGAGCCCGGGTTCACCTGGGAGCAGACCAACGAAGCCGACGGCCTCCGCAAGGCCGCCGAAGCGCTCGCGTAGGCGTCGCCTCGCAGCAGCGTTGGTGCAGAACCGGCGGACACAGACCCCCGTTGTGCACCGACGCTCGAGAGATCGGGCGCTGATCTGCGCGTCGTCCAGGTTGTTCCCGATCTACCCGCGGTCGACCGCGCCTTCGACTACCTGGTCCCCGAGGAACTTGGCGCCGACGTGCAGGTCGGCACGATCGTACGGGTGCCGCTCCACGGCCGGCGGGTGCGGGGCTGGGTC
>JAPSGP010000404.1 GCA_031177445.1 Acidimicrobiia bacterium | reverse complement strand
GCTCGGTCCACGCCACCTCGACCGCGACCCGTCGGTTCGGGTGATCGTGAACACGGGCCGGGGCCGGTTCTTCCAGACCGGCGTCGACGTGCGCCAGGTGGCCCAGGACCGCGACGCGCTGCGCGAGCACTCGCAGCGCACCCGCGACTTCACGATGCGCTTCACCGCGTGGCAGCTGGGCGTGACCAAGCCCGTCGTCGCCGCCGTGAACGGTGTGTGCACGGGCGGGGGGTTGCACTTCGTTGCCGACGCCGACATCGTGCTCGCCGCACACGACGCCGAGTTCTTCGACCCCCATGTCTCCATCGGCCAGGTCGTCGCCTACGAGGGCATCACCCTGCTGCGCAAGATGCCGGCGGGAGCCGTGTTCCGGATGGCCCTGACCGGGCGTCACGAGCGGCTGCCCGCGGCGCGGGCCCACGAGCTCGGCATGGTGAGCGAGGTCGTCGACCGCGAGCAGCTGGAGGCGCGAGCACAAGAGGTCGCCGAGCTCGTCGCCCAGCAGCCGCTCCCGCTCCTGCGCGCCGACAAGCAAGCCATGTGGAGCGTGCTCGAGCACGCGTGAGATTCGTGCAGGTTTGGCGTCGCGCTACAGCGTCGTGCTGCCGCCGTTGAGGCTGATCGTCTGGCCGGTCAACCACGACGCCTCGTCGGAGGCCACGTAGACGACGGCGGCGCCGACGTCGGCGGGAGTACCGAGGCGGCCGACGGGCACGCGGCGCGCCAGCGCCCGGATCGACTCCGACGCCTCGTCCTCCGGCAGGTTGTTCATCAGGCCGAGCGCGATCGTGTTCACCGTGACCCCGGTCGCGGCGATCTCGAGCGCGAGGTGGCGCACGAAGCCCTCGATCCCGCTCTTGCTCGCCCCGTAGAGCGAGACCCCGCTCGCGAGACCGGTCCGCCCTGCGCCCGACGAGATCTGCACGATCCGTCCCCACCCCTGGACGCACATCGGCTCGAGCACCGCGTCGACGCAATGGAGCGAGCCGTACAGGTTGAGGTCGACGTAGCGACGCCATTCGCCGGGATCCATCTCGCGGAACTGGCGCAGGTTCATCTCTTCGGGCACGCCGGCGTTGTTCACCAGCAGGTCGACGGTGCCGCCGAGCGCGCGCTCCACCGTCGCGACGCCGTCCTGCGCCGCCGCCCGATCGGTCACGTCGAACGGCACGGCCACGGCCGTGCGGCCCGCGGCCTCGAGCTCGTCGCGGGTTCGCTCGGCGCGATCACGGTGCAGATCGTTCACCGCGACGGCCGCGCCCTGCGCCGCCAGCGTCCGGGCGATGCCCGCGCCGACTCCCTGTCCGGCGCCGGTGACCAGCGCCACGCGCCCCTCGAGAGAGAACATCCGGGAAACTCAAGCACCCGCGCCGCCCGTCGCACCAAACCGCGCCACACTGCGGCGGTGCGAATGCCGGTCGCGGTGCTGCTCGGCGCCCTCCTCGGCGCCGGAGTGCTCACCCCTAGCCCGGTCGCGGGGGCGGAGGTCCCGAATTCGTGCCCCGGCGATCCCATCGCGGCCGACCAGGTGATCACTGGGAGCTTCGGGACCGACCTGCGTGGCTCGTACGTCATGGTGCCCTTCGGCGTGCCGAACGGCACGACGGCCGTTCGGGTCAAGTACTGCTACGACCAACCCGATGTGCAAGCGAGCACGAAGCACACGCTGGATCTCGGCCTCTATGGGCCGCGACCGAGCACCGGGGCGCTGTGGGGAGCGGCGGAGTTTCGGGGGTGGGGCGGGTCCAGCCATCCCGATGTGAGCGTGTCGGCGGCGGGGTTCTCGTCCCGCGAGCAGTACCTCGACGACCCGAAGGGCCATGTGCCCGGTCGTACCACCCGAGGCTTCGTGCCCGGGCCCGTCGAGCCGGGCGAGTGGGCCGCCGAGTTCGGGGTGGCCTCGGTCGCAGGCCCCGACGAGGGCGACGCCGACGGCGCCGTCGCCTGGCGCCTCGAGATCGAGCTCGACGACGCGCGCATACCAGTGTCGGACCGGTACCGCCCCGCCCGCCACTCGGCGCGCCCCGTCCGCTCGAAGCCTGGGTGGTATGCCGGCGACCTCCACGTGCACGGCGAGCACTCGGCGCTTGGCGACGCCACCATGCGCGAGGTCTTCGACGACGCGTTCCGTGCGCTCGACGAGGGCGGCGGCGGGCTCGACTTCATCACGCTCACCGACTACGTGACGAGCGCGGCGTGGGACGAGATCGGCCGCTACCAAGCGCAGCATCCCGACTCGCTCGTTGTCCGCGGCTCGGAGGTGATCACGTATCGCGGGCACACGAACAACCAGGCCAGCGCGACCTATGTCGACCATCGCACCGGCCCGGTGTACGAGCTGGGCGAGAGTGGTGAGGTCACGCTGCTGCGCCCGGCACGCGCGGCGAGCGAGATCTTCGACGACGTGCACGCCGCCGGTGGCTGGACCCAGATCAACCACCCGCGCATCTTCCCCTCGAGCGGACCGGGTAGCGCCAGCCCCTGCCGGGGCTGCTACTGGGACTACACCGACGGGGAAACCGACTTCGCCCAGCTCGACGCGATCGAGGTTGCCACCGGTCCGTCGGCGTTCGGGTCGGGCGCCAACACGGTGGCCAACCCGTTCACGGTCGATGCGATCGCGTGGTGGGAGCAGATCCTCGCCACCGGAGCCAGGGTTGCGGCGGTCGGCTCCAGCGATTCGCACACTGCGGGACGAACACCTGATGCGCTCAGCGCGCCGGTCGGCGAGCCGGCCACGGTGGTCTATGCCGAAGAGCTCTCCGAGCGCGGGATCCGCGACGCCGTCCAGGCCGGGCGCACCTACGTGAAGCTCTTCGGCCACGACGGCCCCGACCTGCGCCTCACCGCCGCGCCGCCGGGCGCGAGCGGAAAACCGGCGATCATCGGCGACACCGTGCAGGCGCCTTCGGTGACCTTCCGTGCGCGAGTCAGCGGCGCGGATGCCGACGCCGCCCCGTCCACCGGGCCCTACACGCTGATCGTCAAGAAGGACGGGACCGAGATCTCGTCGTTCACTCTCGACCGTCCTCGTCTCGACACGACCTTCGAGTCGAGCGGCCCCGGGCGCTACCACCTCGAGCTCCGACGCGGATCGGTGGTCGTCGCGGTGGCCAGCCCGATCTACCTGGAACCGTGAAGCTGCGACCGAGCAATAACGTGCACCCGATGCGAGCCCGCTCCGCGA
>JAPSGP010000403.1 GCA_031177445.1 Acidimicrobiia bacterium | reverse complement strand
TCACTCGCCCCGAGATCGTGCTCGACAGCGGCCCGCCGGTCCGCATCAAGATGCGACTCAACGCGCTGTCGCGGGAACGGGTCGACCGCCTGCGCGACATCCTCCGTGCCCATCCAGGGGAGAGCCGCGTGTACATCCAGCTCGAGAGCCCCGACAAGACGACCGTGCTCCAGCTCGCCGACGACTATCTCGTCGACGCCAGCAACGGCCTCTACGCCGAGCTCCGGGTCCTCCTCGGCGCCGACTGCATCGCCTGACTGCTCGGGCGAATCGGCGCGGCCTACGGCTCGTCCTCGTCGGGGCCGGAGTGGCGGCCGACCCACTTGCCGAGCTGGTAGGCGAGGAACGCGACGATGATGTAGCCGGCCAGGGCGAAGGCGAGGCGTACGGTCGCGAAGGTGACCCGGAGCACGATCCAGGCCACGACGACCGCCAGGACCACGACGAGTGCTTTCGCCGCGAGCGAGGTCTGCGGGCGCTCCGGACCGGCCACGGTCACCCGGCCTTCGCGATGACGTTCTCGGAGAACTGGCCGAGCTGCGAGTTCAGCTTGTCGATGTCGAACGCCAGCGGCGGGATCACGATCCGATCCACACCGGCGTCGGCGAACCGATTGACGCCGTCGAGGTCGAACACGCCGCCCGCAGTCACCTCGATGGCGTCGGCATCGCGTCCGGCGTCGTTCGCCGCCGCGCGCATCTCGTCGAGCAGCGGGCGCAGATCCTCGTCGGAGGATCGTCCCGGGAAGAACCCGTCCCCGAGCCGCCCGGCGCGTCGTGCAGCGGCTCGAGTGTGCCCGCCGACGTGGATCGGGATCGGCGACTGGACCGGCTTCGGGTAGCTCTTGGCCCGGTCGAAGCTCGTGTACCGACCCTCGAAGGTCGGCTCGTCGTCGCGCCAGAGGACCCGCAGCGCCTCGATGTACTCGTCGGTTCGGGCAGCCCGCTCCTCGAACGGAACACCGATCGCGTCGAACTCCTCCTGCAGCCAACCGACGCCCACGCCCAGGTCCATCCGACCGCGCGTCAGGACGTCGAGCGTGGCGAGCTCCTTGGCCAGGATCATCGGGTTGCGTTGGGGAAGGATGAGTATCCCGGTTGCGAGCCGGAGCGCGTTGGTTGCCGCACCCACCCAGGTGAGCCAGATCAGCGGGTCGGGGATCGGCGACTCTTCTCGGCCGGGCATGCGGCCCGTCGGCGAATAGGGGTACTCGGACTCGTACCCGGCGGGCACGACCACATGCTCGACCGTCCACACCGACTCGAACCCGTGCTCCTCGGCGAGGGTGCCAATGGCCGACGCGCCGTCGGGCTGCACGTACGGCCCGACGTTGGCGAACATGATCCCGAACTTCACCGAATGCGAACCTACCGCCGACGTCGACGTGCCTGCTCGGCGCAGGCGAGTGGTTGTGACAGGCTCTGGCGCATGGAGATCGGAGTCCTCGGAGCCACCGGACCTGCGGGCGGCGCGCTGGCGGCGCGGCTCGCCAGCCTCGGGCACGACGTCGTGACCGGATCGCGCGACCCGGCGCGGGCCGCTGCCGCCGTGACGGCCCTCCGGGAGCGCTGGGGCGACCGGGTGCGGAGCTTGCAGCCCGGTTCGAATGCCGACGCCGCCGACGCCGATCTGGTCGCCGTGGGCGTGCAATGGGAGGGCGCGGTGGCGACGGTTGCGCAGCACGCGCCTGCGCTCGCCGGCAAGGTCGTGGTCTCCATGGCCAACGGGCTCACGAAGGTGGGCCGCGAGTTCCACCCGCGGTTCCCTGACGAGGGCTCCCTCGCCCTCGCGATGCAGAAGGCCGCGCCCGAGGCCCAGATCGCCACCGCGTTCCAGCACGTCCCGGCGGCCGCGCTGGGGGATCTCGACCGTGACCTCGACGGTGACGTCGTCGTGTGTGCGGACGACGACACCGCGCGAGCAAGGGTCATCGACCTCGTGTCCGCGATCCCGAATCTTCGGGGATTCGACGCCGGATCGCTCGCCAACGCCATCGGCGTCGAGTCGTTCACCGCGACGCTGCTTTCGATCAACCTCCGCCACCGAGGAAGCGCGAGTCTGCGGCTGATCGGCGTGGAGCCCCGTTCCGTGGAGACCTAGGTGGGCTTGCGCGTTTTCGACACCGCGGGGCGCGCGGTCGTCCCGTTCGAGCCCGACCACGTCGTGCGCATGTACGTGTGTGGCATCACGCCGTACGACTCGACCCATCTCGGTCACGCTGCGACGTACGTCACCTACGACCTGCTCGTTCGTCGCCTCGAGGAGCTCGGTCACGAGGTGCGCATGGTGCGCAACGTGACCGACGTCGACGACTCCATCCTGCCCAGGGCGCGCGAACTGGGCGTGAACTACCTCGACCTCGCCGAATCGGAGCTCGCCCGGTTCCGCGCCGACATGGACGCCCTCGATGTGCATCCCCCGTATGCCGAGCCGCGCGCGACCGAGGCGATCGACGGCATCATCGACATGATCGGCGAGCTGCTCGATTCCGGCCACGCTTACCTCACGCACGGGACGGCGTACTTCGACGTCTCGACCTTCCCCCGGTTCGGCGAGCTCTCGCACTACCCCGAGGATCACATGATCCGGCTCGCACGTGCGCGGGGCGGTAACCCGGACGACCCTCACCGGCGGGCGCCACTCGACTTCGTGCTCTGGCAACCGTCGGCGCCAGGCGAGCCGGCATGGCGGGCCCCGTTCGGGGTCGGCCGGCCCGGGTGGCACGTCGAGTGCTCGGTGATGTCGATGGCCGCGCTCGGCCCGACCCTCGACCTCCACGGCGGCGGGACCGACCTGATCTTCCCCCACCACGAGTGCGAGATCGCACAGAGCGAGAGCGTGACGAACGCGACCTTCTCGCGCCACTGGGTGCATTCGGCGATGGTGAGCTACGAGGGCGAGAAGATGTCGAAGTCGCTTGGGAACCTCGTCTTCGTCAGCGACCTGCTCAAGGTCGCCGATCCACGTGCAGTACGGCTCGCGCTGCTGCGTCACCACTACCGCGCCGGGTTCGAATGGCACGACACCGACCTCGACGAGGGCACCGCCCTGCTCCGCCGGCTGCTCGCGGCGGCCGAGCGCCCCAGCGGTGCCGATCCGCGCCCGTTCGCCGAGCAGGTGCGCGCCGCCATCGACGACGACCTCGACGCGCCGCGAGCGCTCGAGGCGCTCGACGACCTCGCCAGCGCGGTGCTCT